>JAOZMN010000001.1 GCA_029934265.1 Bacteroidales bacterium | reverse complement strand
TTGTTAATTTTTGTTAAATCAAACCCTAAGGGTCTTTTTAGACCGAACTCTTTATTTATTTTTTTATGAAGGGTCTGATAAATAAAAATATTTTAAAATCATTTATTATTTTTAAATTTGCTTTTTTTGGAGAACTTATCGGTTCTTTTATAAAAACTTTAATTTATGAATAAAAATTCAAAAATATACATTGCGGGGCATACCGGTTTGGTTGGAAGTGCCATCATGCGAAATTTACAATCCAAAGGTTACGAAAATATTATTTATGCGTCTTTTTCGGAATGTGATTTGAGAGACAGTAAACAGGTTGAGGATTTCTTTAAGAAAAATAAACCTGAGTATGTTTTTCTTGCTGCGGCAAAAGTGGGAGGAATTATTGCAAATAATAATTACAGAGCCGAATTTATTATTGATAATTTACAAATTCAGAATAATATAATCGGACAATGTCATAAAAATAAAGTTAAGAAATTGCTTTTTTTGGGAAGTTCTTGTATTTATTCCAAAAATTGTCCGCAACCTATGCAGGAACATCATTTGCTTACCGATGTTTTGGAATATACTAACGAACCTTATGCTATTGCGAAAATTGCGGGAATAAGAACTATTGAAAGTTTTAATATTCAGTACGGTACAAATTTTTTATCGGTAATGCCGACAAATTTGTACGGTAAAAATGATAATTTCGACCTTGAAAAATCGCACGTTTTGCCGGCTTTAATCAGAAAGATGCACATTGGTAAATGCCTTATTTCAAATGATTTTGAGGCTGTAAGAAAAGATTTGAATAAAAATCCTATACAAGGAATTACCGGTAATTTCGAAAGGTCGGAAATAATAAAAATTCTTAATAAATACGGTATCTTTGAAGATAGAATTACCTTATGGGGAACCGGAAAACCGAAGAGAGAATTTCTACACTCCGACGACCTTGCCGATGCTTGCGTTTATCTGACGGAAAAACTCGATTTCGGTGATATTTTAAAATCGGATTATAATATTACAGAGCCTAAATTTCCGATAACCGATACGCAAATTCGTAATACTCATATAAATATAGGTACAGGTAAAGATATTTCGATAAAAGAACTTGCCGAATTGATTAAAACCGAAATTGTAAATTATGACGGTGAAATAGTATGGGACAGTTCAAAGCCGGACGGAACTTTACGTAAATTGTTAGATGTCGGTAAATTGGAGCGGTACGGCTGGAAATACAAAACAGAGTTAAAGGACGGTTTAAGCAAAGTTTACGGAAATTATACAGAGGCGAGTTCGATTTAAGTTTAATAGACCATTAGGGTTTGATTTAACAAAATTTAACAAGTCTAAATATTTGATTTGCAGATTGTTACTTAAAACCCTAAGGGTCTGATTTCGAGAAAATCTACTTTTTAGACTTAACTTATTATTTTCCTGAACCTTTAAGTATTGTTTTTATAGTATAAATTGCGATTTTAAAATCGTAATACAAAGACATATTTTCGATATATAGAATATCGTAATCTAATCTTTCCAACATTTGTTCTATATTTTCGGCATATCCGTATTTTACTTGTCCCCAAGATGTTATGCCGGGTTTTACTCTGAGTAAGCGAAGATAATAAGGGGCAGTTTGAACAATTTTATCAATGTAATATTGTCGTTCGGGGCGAGGTCCTACCAACGACATATCGCCTTTTAGAACATTGAAAAATTGAGGAATTTCATCAATTCGAGTTTTTCGCATAAATTTTCCAAAACTTGTTATTCTGCTGTCGTCTTCCGATGAAAGTTGGGGTGTACCGCTTTCTGCTTCGATTATCATCGACCTGAATTTGTATATCATAAATGGTTTGCCGTTTTTTCCTATACGTTCTTGTTTGAAAAAAATACTGCCTTTTGAACTTTGCTTTATCAAAATTGAAATTATCGGTAAAAAAGGAGACAGCAAAATAATTGCGATTGCCGAAAGTAAAATATCTATGATTTTTTTCAGTACGGCTTGTATAGGGGGCATTATTCTGTGAGATATTATCATTAAAGGCTGTCCGATAAATCCTGAAATTCTTATTTGTCCGGTAAGTAAGTCTATCAAGCTTGGTAATACTTTGATTAATACATCTGTACCCTGTAGTTTGAAAAGTATTTGTTCAATATCTTCATGTTTTGAACTTTCTATTGCAAGAATAACTTCTTCAATTTTTTTGTCTTCAACGATACTTCTTAGGTTATCGAAATTTCCCAAATGAGGAATGTATTCGGATAAAATATCTTCGGGATTATTATTCATATTAATAAAACCGACAAATTTATTCCCCTGATAATCTTTTCCGAACATCAAATCTTTATATAATTTAAAAGCCTTGCCGTTACTGCCTATCATCAAGGTATTAAAACTTATTTTTCCTGTGCGAATTTTTTTTATGTTATTTGTTGTAATACACAAGCGAAAAATATATGTAAGTGTAAAATGTGAAATAAAAAGAAAAGAAGCCGATGCGTAATAATGTTTGTACGAAAAAACGACATCGTCGATAATTAATGCAAAAAACAATATAACCAAGCCGGTGAGTGAAGAGGAAAATGTAAGCCAAAGTTCTTTGAGTCTGGATTTTCGATATACATTTCGGTAATATCCGGAAATAAAATATATGCTAAGCCAAAATAGGGGAATTGCAAATATAGCAATATTAAGACTTTCATTGAAAATCAGTGGGACTTTATAGCCGTAGCCACCGGATTCTATATATATTTTTCTGAAAATATAAAACAGTACCCAAGCAGTTGTTGCCGTGAGGGCATCGGATATTATGTATATTAATCTTTTACGTTTCTTGTTCACAATATTCAGGAAACGAAGTTAAATTTAAAAGATTGTAAATTTTCATTTAAAAAATGATAAAAAATGTTAATCGTATTCCGAATAAAGATATATTTCTTCTTTTCTTATTCTGTTTTGCAATGAAAAAATCAGTTTTCCGTAATCTTTTGCAAATCCAAATCCTTCACATCCGGTTTTGTATTTTTTAAAGAAATCAAGAGCGTCTTGTGAAATTTTCAACATTTCGTCTTCAAAACGTATTAAAAGTTCTTTAATTTCTTCTGATTTTTCAGCTTTTTTTTCTAAAACAGGGTATAGAAATTTGTCTTCTTTTTTCAGGTGTGCCAATAAATATTCTTTTGCTTGCAATAATTTTTCTTGTCCGGCTTTATGTCCTATTCCTAACAAATTTACTTCTTGTAGAGTTTTTACTATTACTTGGTGTTCGGCTTTTAAGGTGTCTATTAAATTTTCCATAATATTATTTTAAAAATCAATTTTAATTCCTGTTATCAAAATATCATCGACTCTTTTAAAATTTCCTTGCCATTCCATTAAGGCTTTTTCGAGTATGTCTTTTTGTTCTTTCATTGGTAATTTATGTATTTCCAATAAAAGTTTTTTGAAACGAGCTGTCATAAATCTTCTGTTGTCTTTACCTCCGAATTGGTCGGTATATCCGTCGGAAAACATATATATAATGTCGTCTTTTTCAAGTTGAATTTGTACACTTTTAAACGGGATTTCTCTAAAATATATTCCTACCGGGTTTATTGTTCCTTTATGAATTATAAGTTCGCTGTTGCGAATAATAAAAACAGGATTATTTGCTCCCGCAAATTCCATTTCGAGAGTATCTTTGTCGATAATACATAATGCCATATCAGCTCCATCGTCCTGACTGTCATTTGCTTCGAGACTTTGTCGTAATGATTTTTTTATGTTCGCACGAAGTTCTTCAAGTACTTGGTCGGGTTTGATTATTTTTTGTTTATTTATAATATCGTTCAAAAATGACATTAAAAGCATACTGACAAATGCTCCGGGAACTCCGTGTCCGGTACAATCGCCGGCTATGGCTATTATTTTATTGTCAATTTGTTTGTACCAATAAAAATCGCCGCTTACGATGTCTCTTGGTAAATAAAGAATGAAATTTTGGGGTAATAATTTATCTGTATATTGTTTAGGGGTAAGCATTGCACGCTGGATTCTGCGAGCATAACGAATGCTGTCTTTCATTAATTCCTGTTGAATTGTAATCTTATCTCTTTGTTGTTCTACCAAAAGTTTTTGTGCTTCGATTTTATCTTTCTTGCCGGAAATTAAATCTCTTTGGTCTTCAACGAGTTCTTTTTGTGTTTGAATTTCTTCTTTTTGGGCGTTAATTTCTTCATTTTGAGCAATAAGTTCTATGTTTTTTTCTTGAATTTCAACTTGTTGAAATTCTAATTTTCTGTTTGCTTTTTTCTTGTCGATATTTAACTTGGTAAGAACTGTCATAATAATAAGTATCAACATAATTATTATAACCATTCCGATTAAAAAAGTATTTTTTTTTCGATTTTCAAGTTTTTGATTTTTTATTTGCAGTTTCTTTTTTTCAAATTCAATTTTAGTACGTTTTTTTTCTGCTTCATATTTTACGTTAGAAACTTTACCTTTCATACTTTCCTCGTAAAGCTGTTTTTCGTATTTTCTTACAAGGTCTAAATATTCAAATGATTTTCCGTAATTTCTTTTTTTCTTGTAAATTTCGGAAAAAGTTTGATATGCTAAACTTATAATTGAAATATTTCCGGTTATTTTTGCCGCTATAAGTGAAGAATCGGCATAAGCAACAGCTTTATTGTATTTTCCGAAAGAACTGTGAACAACTGCAAGTTTGTTGTAAATTTCACTTAATAAATCTTTATCTAAATCTTTATTTACAACCATTAAAGAGCTGTCTAAATATTGTTTGGCAGTTTTAAATTTGCTTTTAAGTATATAAGCATCTCCTATATTTTTGTAGCATGATGCTTTCCCTTCAATATCGTTTAACTTTGTTCTTATTTTTAATGCTTGCTTAAAAAACGGTAATGCTTTTGCCGGATTTTTAATCATTAATTGTGCCCGTCCTAAATTGAGTACGCAATAGGCAATCATTTTTTCGTTTTTTATTTTTCTTGCAATATTTAAAGCGATATTCAAATGATTAAATGCTTTTTCAAAATCTTCGGTATAGACGTACCAGTTTCCGAAATTTATATGAGCATATCCTGCTTGTTCGCCAAGTTTGTGTTTTAATGCAGTTTCCAGTCCGAGTTTGTAATATCCCAAAGCATCAACAAAATAGCCTTCATTTCGTTTTGCCACTCCGGCATAAGAATAAGAGCGTGAAAGTCCGACATAATCTTTATATCTTTTAGATAGTTTTATTGCTTTTTTGCTGTAAGTAAGTGATTCGGCGGGGTCTAAACTTCTTAATGCCCATGCCAATTCATTGTATCGAGCAATATTTGACATATTGTCCGGTATTTGAATTAAAGATTTTAAGCTGTCGATTTTATTGTCGGTTTGTGCAAATATTTGCATTGACAATAATATCCCTGTGATAAATATTATGATTTTTTTCAGCATTCTATTTTGAATTTAGTATTTTGCTTGGATTTAAGAGTAACAATAATTAAACCAAACCCCTCTTTACTATTCTTATTGTTTGAAACATTGCAATATATTTATAGACAGGCTTCAATAAAAGTTCAAGAAAACTTACAAAAGAAAAGCAAAATCCCGGTACTAACGATTTATAAGATAAACCTCCGGTTATTAGGTATCGGAAAGGTGTGTGCTTGTTTATGCTTTTTATTTGAAAATCGGGATATTTTTCTAAGAATTTTTCTTTATCTCGTTCAAAAACTATCCAAGGAATTGCACCGTTTGCATCGGATAGCGGTCCGGAAGAGGGAAAGTTCCAATTTTTTGCTTCAGGAAGAAACGGTTCATGATGAAAATTTTTATAGATAAATCGGCTGAATTTTGTATTTGCCGGTTCGAGCATAAATAATTCTCCACCCGGTTTCAGGCAACGCATCGCTTCGGCAAAAAAACTGTTTACGTTAGGAATATGATGCAATACATCGAGCATGAATATTGCCGAGAGGCTTTTATTTTCAAAGGGCATTTTGTGTGCGGAAAAAATCATGTCGCAACCCGGCAGTTTGATAATGTCGGAAGTGATTATTTTGGGATTCATATCTTTAATAAATCCGCCTCCGGAACCTATTTCCACAATTTTGCCTTCCGGCAGATTTTTTATTTCGGCAAGGAAGGAATTGTACCATTCTCGATATAATTTTTTCAGAAAACTTTTTCTTAATATAATATCCCGATGCTGAATACTTGCTTGAGGGGCATTAAGGTTTTCGTTTTTTTCTTCTTTAATGAATTTTAAACTTGACACTTATTGAGCTTAGTTGTTAAATAAAATTCAAATTTAGAAAAAGTTATCGAATTAACGGAAAAAAAAATTTAAAAAAAAAAATGCCGGAAGGTCGCAAAGACTCTGTCGGCATTTTTTCGAGATTTTATAATTTAATCAACAGTAAGTAGAATCATAAATCCACAATCAAAAAAATGAGTTCAGTCTAAAAAGTATATTTTTTCACAATCAGACCCTTAGGGTTTTAATTAAAAGACTGTAAGTCAATTATTTAGATTCGTTAAATTTTATTAAATCAAACCCTAAGGGTCTTTTTATACCGAACTCAAATATTCAATAATTTAGCAACCTCCCTCTTCTTCTACTTCTTTCTTTTTGTTTGTCTTAACGGGTGCCGTTGTTTTGGCAGGAGTATCACTTTCGGAAGTGCTTGTTTTGTTTCCTCCTTTTTCTTTCATTATTTTTGCGTAATCATATTTTGCTTTTTCACCGGAATAACTGCCACTCATTGGTGAAAAGTTGTCAATTATATTTTTCTTGACATAATCATAACCTCCTTGAAGAATTTTATTGTTTTTATATCCGATTTGCATCAAAATCATCCATGGGGCACACGAACCGCATTGGTCGGAATAATATAAAATATTTATTTTTTTATCTTGATTAAGAATTTCTTGGTATTCTTCATCTAAAACTTTACTTATGGGAATATTTATTGCTCCGGGTAAGTGTCCGTTTACGTAGTCGGCGGCTGAACGTAAGTCGATAAATTGATATAATTTGTTGTCGTTATAATATATTTCCATAAATTTTTCCGGGCGTATAATATCATTTCGTTCTAATATTATTTCTAATGTTTCTTCTACCGTTTTTTGATATTTAAGGTCGAGTTGTTTCATAAATATCAATGATAATACAAAAAAAACAACAGTTATTATACCGAGTGCCGGCAATTTTTTTGATATGTTTTTGTAGTCGAAATTATTATTGTTATTTTCTTCCATAATTTTTGAAGTTCTGAAGTTTTGAAATTTTGAAATTTTGATTTTTAAAATTTTCAGAGTATTATAAGTAAATGTGTAAAAATTTTTGTAAATTATTTTAATTTTCAATACAACTAAGCAAAATCATCAATCGTAAATCAACAGCCTCCCTCGTCTTCTTTCGGACTTTCTTTTTTTGGTGCAACTTTAGGTGTTTGACTTGGCGTTTCCGGTGATGTTTCGCTTTGTACTCCTCCTCCGGTAAAAAATATACTGTAAGCTTTTCTATTTCTGTATAGTATGTGTTTACTTTCGGCTGCCGTTTTTTGCGGTTTGCGTGGATTTATAATTGTTTCAAACCATTTGTTCAAACCACCCTTCATTACATAATTATTTTTGTAATTCATTCTGCTTAGTATAAGTAAGGTTTGATTTGCATATATAGTTCCGTTTGAATAGAAAATATTAATGGTATTTTCATCGTTTTTAAGAATATCTTCATATTTGTATTTTCCTTTTTTGTCTTTATCGAGTATGTTTTTGATAGGTATATTTATTGCTCCGGGTAATGAAAATGTTTTAAAATCATTTTCATTTCTAACGTCTATCAATTTATAAGCAGGCTCTTTGTTAATTATTTTTTGAGCAACATAATCCGTTGTAACAAACCTTGTATTACTGTTTAGTTCTCGTAGAAGTTCCCAAACTTGTTTTTGTTTTAAATCATATTTTTCCGGCAATAAAAACAGCAATAAAGCAAGTAGTATGAAAATTACGGATACTAAAATATATCTTTTTTTTGATTGTTTTACTTCTTCCATTTTTACAAATTTGAAATTATAGTTTTAAAATTGTTCATTATTTATTGTTCATTGCTCATTTTTTTTATTCATTTTTTTTGTTATTTTATGCTGTAAGCCGGTCGTAAAATAAAAAGTAACGGCGGCAAATACTACAAAAATCAATAAAAATAATTCTTTGGACATTCCGAGCAGTTCGTATATTGAAGATGCACCCATATTCCCGCTTTTGTAAAAACTTCCGTAAAGGGGATAAAATAAATCGAATATCATTGCTCCGATAATCACGCCGGCAAGGTATATCATGGCATCAATTTTACCTATGCCTACCGCACAAGCACTTGTCCCCGGACAATATCCTCCGATAACAAACCCGAGTCCCATTATAAGACCTCCTACTATGCTTGAGCCGATAAAAAATTTATTTATATACAATGCCGAGAAATCAACCCAGCCGAGGTAGTCAAAGTAAAAAAGTCCTATAGCCGCTGTTATGGCAGCCGTAAAAAATACTCTGATAACGGTAAAATCATATCCGTAAAATACTCCGGCAAGTTTTTTTGAAGTTGAAAAGCCTCCGGATTCGAGTACAAAACCAAAACCTATACCTATTATTAAAGCTATAACATAGCTGAATTCATCTCCTGAAGTAAAAAAAGGTCCCATTTTTATTTTTTATTTAACCCGAATTTAACGGGAATTTATAATTATCTGTTTGTCGGTTCTAAGCTCTTAGATTAACCATTGTTACAAAAAAAATTATACTGTATTTTTGTAATTAACTATTATGACTTTAAGATATTGTAAGTAGTCTTACAAAAGTTTTCCCACATTGTACTTTGTGTAACGTTTTAATTATTAATGATTTTCTAATATGGCTTTGCCATATTAAAAAGGTCAACGACCTTAAAATCTGACTTAGCCGGTAAAAATTTTATTAATCATGCGAAAGCAAAATCATAAATATACAATCACAAATCATCAATCCCTTTTATATCCATAATTTCCTGACAAAATAAGCAAATAAGTAGCCTCCACCGAAAATTGCCGCTACTACAATAAAACCTGAAGTTGCCATAACAGCCATTCCGTCGAGTCCGGCTCCGCTCGTACAACCTCTACCGAACGATGCTCCTATTCCGAATAATATTCCGCCGATTAATGCAGCAATCCCTCTTGTTTTTTTTGTAATCTTAGGAGAATGTTCAATTTTTAATTTCAGTCTTCTGTTAACAGCACCTGATAAAAAACCCCCTACAAAAACGCCGATTATCATAAATACTAATCTGTTGTTTAAAGGCTCTTTCCCGTTTTTGACATATTTATGAAAATATGTATCCGGATTGTTGATATATCCGGGAGCTACAGCTTGTTCTATTTTTGCCGCAGTTCTTTTAAAAGCACCGCTCGCTCCCAAACCTTCACGAGTTAAAATGAATGAAATTATAATTAACATTCCCAGTAAAACACCGGCAAGGTAGGGATTCATATACTTTTTTTTATTTTCCATCGGTTAATTTTTTTTAATTAAGTACCTTTATAAAAGTCTTTACACATTATATCTTGTGTAACTTTTTAATTATTAATGATTTATAAACATGGCTTTGCCTTATTAAAAAGGTTAAAGACCTTAATATAGAAAACGAGTTACTTGTCCGGCTTCTACCATTATAAAGCGGAATATCATGCCACCCCATAATATCATTGCAGCAGGTACCATTACCGGTAATTTGAATTTTAAAAGTTCAAGTGTTTCAAGTATTGCAGGAACTATCAAACCGATAATTACAACATTTATCCAAAAAGTAACGGTAAATTCACCTCCGAGAAAATATTGAGCGGCTTGTACTTTTGCTTCTGAACCTGCTAAGAATCCCATAAATAAGTGTGTTATTAAAAACAGTTCAATTACAATAAGCATTAAATCTATTTTGCTGAAAGTACGTTTTTCTTCGTGATTATCGGACATCCACATAATTGTTGCCGCCGCAGTTGAAAGTCCGGAAGTTAAAAATAATGGTCCGAGTATTGAAGAGTTCCATAACGGTCGTGCATTAAATGCCGAAAGTAATATTCCGGTATAAACTCCGAGAATTACTGCAAGAATAAGCATTACCCATGCTACCGGTTTTCTGTTTTTGATGAAATTAATTTCAAATTTTCGTATAATTTCAAATTTCCAGTCCCAGTTTGCACCTTCTTTATTGTCATTTTTAACGATTACTTTTTTCAGCATTTTCCCTACGATATTTTGGTTTATATCGAATTTAGGGAAAATTTCTTTAAAATAAGAAGCTACCCACAACATAGATATAGGCATTATAAACATTAGTACCCAAGCACCCCATGACATCGGAGATTCTAAATGCACTGTTGTATATAGTTGCCAGAAATACGCAGGGTGTTTAAGGTCGAGTAAAAGTGCTATAAGTCCGAGAATAATTGCTACCGGAGCTAATACCGGAGCAAATTTTACGGCTGTAGTGAATTTTTTTTCTTTTCCTATTATTGTATAGTATGCCGCAAAAAAAAGTAAACCTGCCGCAAGACCGCCAAGAAATAAATATACAGGGATTTGCCAGTGCCAAATGTGCAAAACAGGGTCGATATTCAAGTTCATTCTGCCACTTGTTATTAATTCTTCTCTCATAACGATATAAATTGATAATTGATAACCGGCTTACGCCGAAATGTTTTTATTAAATCGAAAAAATATAAAATTTCGTAAGTTCTTGTGCTTATACCAAATAAAAAATTTGAGGTTTTGTTCCGGCTTCCGGAGCCAGAGTTTTTATTTTATTTGCAGCAACAACTTTTGAGACTTCACTGTTTGGGTCGTCTAAATCACCGAAATACATACAATGTGTCGGGCAGACCGATACGCAGGCCGGTTCTTGTCCGTTTGCAACTCTGTGGTCGCAGAATGTACATTTATCGACATAACCATCGGGGTGCATATATCTGGCATCGTAAGGACATGACTGAATACACGCCCCGCAACCGATACATTCTTCATGTGTAACTTTTACTATACCTCCCAAAATGATATGACTTGCTCCGGTAGGGCAGGTTCGTACACAAGGGGTGTTTTCGCAATGGTTACATCGTTCGGAGCGTATTTCGAGATGAAGATTCGGATATGTGCCTTCATTAAGTTCCGCTATCCAATCTCTGGTGTAGCCTATGGGTATATTGTTTTCAGTCTGACAAGCCACTACGCAGTCTGCACAACCAACGCATTTTCTTGTATCTATTGCCATTCCGTATCTCATATTATTCTAAATTTTGAATTAATCGACTTCTGCTTTTTTTTAATTCACTTTAAGGAATTTTTGAAAAAGTACTCTTACAAAAAAAATATACATTTACTTATTTATAAATATTTGCACGAGTGTGTAAGCAATATTAAACAGGTCGAAGACCTTAGCTTTCTTTTTTTGCTGTATTCGGTTTTTCTGTCAGAAATGTAACAAAATTATTTCTCATTCCCGTACTTCCTGTTTCCTTATCTATTTTTACATCGGATACCATTTCCGAATCACTTATTCCTCGCCCGTATCCTCTTGTGAGTCTTTTGTCGGTTCGTCCGAAACCGTGAGCGGTAAATACTGAGTCCCAACGTATTCTTTCGGTTATTCTGATTTTTATCGGAAACTCGGAAACTTTACCTTGATGATTTTGTAACCAAAGTTTTTGTCCGTTTTTAAAACCCCATTCCGATGCAACTTTCGGATTTACCCATAAATCGTTTTCGGCTTTAAGTGCTGTTAAGTTAGGGTTGTTGGTTGTTCTGCTGAAAGTATGAGCCGGCGTCCTTCCGTATATCAATCTGTAAAATCCTTCCGAAGATTCTTGATGTGCTGTATATTTTGGCATCGGGTCGAAACCGTTTGCTTCCATTGTTGTTGAATACAATTCTATTTTTCCTGTATTTGTATGAAATTCTATTTCTTCATCTTCAAGGAAATATAAATCGTCATATTTTCTGTTTAATTTTTTAACTCCGATTTTTTTCATCTCTTCAAGAGATGTGCCTACTTGTTTGAGTTGCCAGTCGATAACTTCCGAAAAGTCTTTATAATCGAAAAAGTCTCCTTTTCCTATTCTTGTTGCAATTTCTTTGCATATCCACCAGCCCGGTTTTGAATCAAATCGTGGTTCGGCGGCAGGAACTCGAAGAGCAATATTCGGCTCTCTGTGTTGTGCAAGTCTCGGACTGTCATATCTTTCAAGATATGTACATTCCGGCAGAACTATATCTGCATAACCGGTTATTTCAGCCGGCATTGTATCTACGACTACTACAAATTCTTGATTATTAAGAGCATCAAGTGTTCTTTTTATATCCGGAATACTTGCGATTAAATTTGTTCCGGCTATAAACCATGCTTTTATTTTATGGTCTCCTTCGTAATCCGGGTGCGAAGCGTCTATTAATAAGTTTGTAACACCGGTTCCTGCAAGTGGATATTTACCGGGAGAAATGTCTCTCCAAGACCATTTTGGTTTTGGAGCTTTGGGTTCGGGATATTTAGGTAATTTTGCTTTTTCCGGCATGAAAAATCCGCCTCTTCGTCCCCACGAACCAAGTAAAGCGTTAAGTATTGCAACGGCTCTCAAACGTTGGGTGTCATCTCCGTACCAAGTAACGTGTCGTCCCGGATGTACTATTACTGCCGGAGAAGCGTTTGCCATTTCTTTGGCAGTATCTCTTATGTCTTGTGCCGAAAGCGTTGTAATTCCCGCAGCCCATTCCGGAGTGTAATTTTCAACGTGTTTTTTCAGCGATTCTAATCCGAAAGTATATTTTTCGACATATTTTTGGTCGTATATTTCTTCATTTATTATTACGTGTATCCAAGCCAATAATAATGCAAGGTCAGTTGCCGGTTTTATCGGTAACCAAAATTTAGATTTGCTTGCAACAGTTGAAAAACGAGGGTCAACCGTAATAATATTTACACCTTTCCCAATAGCTTCGGACATTTCTTGAACTTGTCCGTTGTGCATATTTTCGCCAAGATGAGAGCCTATAAGTACTAAACATTTTGTATCTCTGATGTCGAGAGGTTCGGGTGAGTGAAGCGGGTGCCCGAATGTAACTTTAAATGCTTCTTCTCTGGGACCTTTACATTGAGCATAAGCCGGAGCTGCAATGTTTTTGGAACCGTAAGCCTTTAATAGTTGTGCAAAATGTTTACCGCTTGAACCGTGTTTGAATAATGCAAAACTTTCAGAACCGTAATTATCTTTAATTTCGGTCATTTTTTCTGCAATGGTATCAAATGCTTCTTCCCAAGAAATTTTAACGAAAGTTTGTTTGCCGGATTCGTCTGTTACACGTTTAAGCGGAGTTTTAAGTCGGTCGTTGTCGTTATACATTCCCACTCCGCCGGTTCCTCGAGGGCAAAAACGTCCGTTGCTGTGAGGGTCGTCTTCGTTACCGATTATTTTCCAAATTTTATCTTTTTCATCGGTATATACCCAACCTGCACAATTCCAAAAGCATACTTCACAATAGTTTGCATAACGCTTTGCTTTTGAATCGTCCGGATTTGTGTAGTCATCTTTTAAAAAACCGGGTACCCAACCAAGAACAGGTGTTGTTGCTAAGGCTAAAGCTCCCATTCCCATTGATGATATTTTAATAAATTCTCGTCTGTTGGTTTTCATCTTATCATTATTAATTTGGCTTAACTGACCTTTTTATAATACTTTTACACATTTAATATTGCAACTTCCGTAATTAAGATTTTTGACATATTTTAAGGTAAAAAAACTAAATATATAAATATTTATATATCAGACTCTAATTTGCAATACTATTTCACAAAAATAGAATATTTAAAAATATAGATGTGTGTTCTATAGCACATCTTTTAATGATTTGAGTCATAATTCGTGATTTGGGTCTAATGCTTACGTTCCTATGTGCTGTAATTTAGCGTTTTATAATATTGAAATAAATAAACATATTATACAACATATTTAGATTTGTAGATTTATTGAAAAATAATAAATCAGTACAAGTGATTTGCTATTTTTGACTGTCGATTTGTGATTTTGTTTTCATAGGATTGTATTGAAATTTAATACAAGAGTTCGGTATAAAAAGACCCTTAGGGTTTGATTTAATAAAATTTAACAAATCTAAATATTTGATTTATAGCTTATTACTTAAAACCCTAAGGGTCTGATTTCGAGAAAATCTACTTTTTAGACTGAACTCATACAAAGTATAATATTTTTTTGATACAGGTAAAATGACTGTATAATTATACATAGTGTCGGTGTTGTGATAATTTTATTATTTGTCAGTGATTACAGTCTGTTAGGTTGTGAAGTTATAAATAAGCCAACCATGTATTTATATATTTTTTGAATAATTATACATAAATTTTAAAAGATATTCATTTTATTCATTGTTATTTTTATCTTTGCAGAAAAAATGAAAAGCATGAATAAAACAGCAAAATTAGTCCTTGAAGACGGAACTATTTTAAAGGGAAAATCATTTGGATATGCAGGAAGCTCCGCCGGCGAAGTTGTATTTAATACCGCAATGACAGGCTATCCGGAAAGTCTTACAGACCCCTCTTATAAAGGTCAGATACTTGTGGCGACTTATCCGCTTATAGGCAACTACGGTATTCCCAAGAAAAAAACAGAAGATAAACTTCTTACCGATTTTGAATCCGATAAAATACAAATATCAGGCTTGGTTATTTCCGACTATTCGTATGAATACAGCCATTGGAACGCAAATGAAAGTCTTGATAATTGGCTTAAAACCAACAAAATACCCGGAATTTATGCTATAGATACAAGAGCTTTAACAAAAATACTGCGTGAAAAAGGTACAATGCTTGGCAAAATCATTGTAAACGAACAGGATACCGATTTTTATGACCCTAATAAAGATAATCTTGTAGCACAAGTCAGCACAAAAGAAATTATAACTTACGGAACAGGCAAAAATAAAATAATGCTTGTCGATTGTGGTGTTAAGAACAACATTATAAGAGAATTAACTGCAAGAAATTCAACAGTAATACGTGTTCCCTGGGATTATGATTTTACAAAAGAAGAATATGACGGACTTTTTATAACCAACGGTCCCGGCGACCCTGTAAAATGCGAAGCAACCATAAATAATTTATCGAAAGTGATAGAAAAAGATACACCTATTTTCGGAATTTGTCTTGGCAATCAGCTTATGGCATTGGCTTCGGGAGCAAAAAGCTACAAACTTAAATACGGACATCGAAGTCATAATCAGCCGGTTTTGCTTTGCAATACGAATAAAGCGTATATCAGTTCTCAAAACCACGGTTTTGCTATCGACAACGATACACTTTCCGAAGATTGGCAACCGTTGTTTGTAAATCTGAACGATGATACAAACGAAGGAATGAAACATAAAACAAAACCGTTTTTTTCAACACAATTTCACCCCGAAGCAACCGGAGGTCCGACAGATACAATGTTTTTGTTTGATGATTTTATTGAAATGGTAGAAAAAAATAAAAAATAAATAAAAAATATTACATATCAGAAAATTTGTTTTTTTCCGGCTTAGATATTGAAAAAGTTTGGAATATGTTTATTGCCTATATTAAAAACACAGGTGATGAAATAATCGTAGTCGATATGATACCAACAAGAGAAATAGATATAACAAAATCAACATTTGACAATTCCATTTTTGGAAATATAAAATCCTATAAAACATCTATATCTCAAAAACCATTCTTAGTAACTGAAAAAGAAATGTATTTGTGTTATCATTATAAATTTAATGACTACATCTACAATATTATTGAAAAAGACTGGAAAGATACATTGATAAATGAATTTACTTGTCCTGCTTTTATTATTCAAGCTGATAATAAAAAAATATTTATGGCTACATACAGAGAAATTATTATTTTATTAACACCTGTAGAATTAAATTTATTTAATAAATATGGATTTGAACTAACAGAATGGAATATAAAATTAAATCAAGTATTATGAAAGAACCAATAAGAAAAAATTGCTGTTATTACAATGAGGGTGAATACAAGGAAGTCGCTTTTGTATTTAGTGCACCCGGAAGACTCGAATTGTATAATGGAGATAACAAGCCTGTTGTCGGTGATACTGGAGCAAACTTGGAAGAATTAATCAAATTATTAGAAAGTCCCAAAAATAAACTTTTTCCTGAAAGTCCTAATATAAGTCAAGAGAACAAGCTTAGAATTAACAGGTATAAGTATAGAATAACAAATGCTTATCCGAAACCTTTATATAGAGATAGAGATAACAAAAGTGAAGCAAGCAATAAAGACATTGAAGCTCGTGGTAATATTAAACGATTATATAATGAACTCAAAGATATTAACCAATATGTAATACTTTTTGGAAATAAAGCTGGGCTTATTGAAGAAAAATTAAGTATTAATGCTAAATTTATTAGAATAAGAAGACATTTAGGACCACAAGGTTTAAACAGTATAAAAAATAATGAATTACCAGAAGGAAGTGAAACTAACAGTAAGAAAAGATTAAAAATAGTAAGAGATGACATAATTGAACAAATTAATAAAAGTATAACAATCTAATTTCCTTTATGTATCTACGTTTTATCAGTTAAATACATTGTAAACCTGAAATTTTAAAATATAGAAAAATGAAAAACTCAACATATAAATCCACATTAAAAAATCTTCCGAAAAAAGTATTAATATTAGGCTCCGGAGCTTTAAAAATCGGTGAAGCCGGAGAGTTTGATTATTCAGGTTCGCAGGCTTTGAAAGCCTTAAAAGAAGAAGGTATAAAAACCGTTCTTATAAATCCGAATATTGCAACGGTGCAGACAAGCGAAGACATTGCCGATAAAGTTTATTTTCTGCCGGTAACACCGCATTTTGTTGAAGAAGTCATCAAAAAAGAAAAACCGGAAGGAATTTTACTTGCTTTCGGCGGTCAGACCGCTTTAAATTGCGGAGTAGAATTGTATCAAACCGGCATTTTCGATAAATATAAAATCGAAGTTCTCGGAACGCCTGTGCAAACCATTATGGATACCGAAGACCGTGAAGTTTTTGCAAATATCCTTAGAGAAATTGATGTAAAAACACCGCAAAGTATTGCTGTTACAAATATCGAAGATGCAAGAAAAGCCGCCGGCAAACTTGGCTATCCGCTTATAATCCGTGCAGCATTTACGCTTGGCGGACAAGGAAGCGGTTTTTGTAACAATGATGACGAATTAGAAAAAACGGCGGCAAATGCACTTTCTTTTTCAAATCAAATAATTGTAGAAGAGTCCATAAAAGGCTGGAAAGAAGTAGAATACGAAGTTGTCAGAGACAAATACGATAATTGTATAACAGTCTGTAATATGGAAAATTTCGATCCGCTCGGAATACATACAGGCGAAAGTATAGTTATAGCTCCTTCGCAAACTCTTACAAACAGTGAATATCATAAACTTAGAGCATTGGCGATAAAAATTATTCGCAGGCTTGGCGTTGTCGGAGAGTGCAATGTGCAGTATGCTCTCGACCCGTATTCTGAAGATTACAGAGTTATTGAAGTTAATGCAAGACTTTCACGCTCAAGTGCATTGGCTTCTAAGGCAACAGGTTATCCGCTTGCTTTTGTTGCCGCAAAACTTGGTTTGGGTTACGGACTTCATCAAATTAAAAACTCGGTAACGAAAACTACACCGGCGTTTTTTGAGCCGGCACTCGATTATGTTGTCTGTAAAATTCCTCGTTGGGATTTGAATAAATTCAACGGAGTTTCCAAAGAAATAGGAAGCAGTATGAAAAGCGTAGGCGAAGTTATGGCTATCGGAAAAAACTTTGAAGAGGCAATACAAAAAGGCTTGCGAATGATAGGGCAAGGAATGCACGGCTTCGTAGGAAACAGAGATTTGGACTTTGCAGATGTTGAAAAAGAATTGACAAATCCGACCGATATGCGTATTTTTTCTATCGCAAACGCTTTTAACGAAGGCTATACGGTAGAACAAATTTACGAGCTTACAAAAATCGACCGTTGGTTTCTCGAAAAACTGAAAAATATTTTCGATATTCATACAAAACTTATTTCTTTCAATAAAATTGAAAATCTACATACAGAACTTCTTAAAGAAGCCAAAATAAGAGGTTTTTCTGATTTTCAGATAGCTCGTTTTGTGTTGAAATCCGATGAAAACGATATTTCCGAAAGTTTATTGAAAGTAAGAAAATATCGAAAATCAAAAAACATATTACCCTTTGTAAAACAGATAGATACACTTGCGGCAGAATACCCTGCACAAACAAATTATTTGTATCTTACTTATTCCGGAACTGAGCATGATGTAGAATTTGCAAATGACGGAAAATCTGTTGTAGTGCTTGGTTCGGGTGCGTATCGAATTGGCAGCAGTGTAGAGTTTGACTGGTGTACGGTAAATGCTTTGAACACAGTAAATAAATCGGGCTACCGCTCGATAGTAATAAATTACAATCCCGAAACCGTAAGCACCGACTACGATGTATGTGATTTATTATATTTTGATGAATTAACACTCGAACGAGTTTTGGATATTATAGAACTCGAAAATCCCAAAGGAGTTATAGTTTCGGTGGGCGGTCAGATACCTAACAATTTATCGGTACGTCTTCACACACAAGGAATTAAAATACTCGGAACTTCACCCGAAAATATAGACGGAGCAGAAAACAGACAAAAATTTTCTGCAATGCTCGACCGGCTCAATATCGACCAGCCTCGATGGAAGGAACTCACGAGCATAGAAGACATAAACGTTTTCGTGGAAGAAGTCGGATTCCCGGTACTTGTCCGACCGTCTTACGTGCTTTCCGGTGCGGCTATGAACGTGGTTTCCAATAAATCGGAATTAGAACATTTTTTGCTGATGGCGGCAAAAGTTTCAAAACAATATCCGGTAGTTGTAAGCGAATTTATCGAAAATGCTAAAGAAATTGAGATTGATGCTGTTTCCGATAAGGGAAAAATGATAACTTATGCACTTTCGGAGCATATCGAATTTGCCGGCGTTCATTCCGGTGATGCAACTATGGTGTTTCCGCCTCAAAAATTGTATTTTGAAACGATAAGAAGAATTAAAAAAATCGGAAAACAAATTGCCCAAGCATTGCAAATAAGCGGTCCTTTTAATATGCAATTTCTTGCAAAAGACAACGATATTAAAGTTATCGAGTGTAATGTAAGAGCATCTCGAAGTATGCCTTTTGTGTCGAAAGTCCTGAAAACAAACTTAATAGAACTTGCAACAAAAGTAATGCTTGAAGTTGATTATGAAATTCCGCAAAAATCTATTTTCGATTTAGACCATATCGGGATAAAAGCCTCTCAATTTTCATTTTCACGCTTGGCAAAAGCCGACCCTGTTTTGGGTGTCGATATGTCTTCCACCGGCGAAGTCGGCTGTATTGGAGACAGTTATTACGATGCAATTCTTAAAGCCATGCTGTCGGTAGGTTATAAAATTCCTAAAAAAGGCGTTTTGCTTTCCACCGGTCCGGTGCGTTCCAAAATGGAGTTGATAAACAGCAGTAGAATGATGCAGGAAAAAGGTCTTGAACTTTATGCAACTCCCGGCACGGCTAATTTTTTGCGTGAAAATAATATCGAAGTAAAAACAGCATATTGGCCCGATGAAAATAAAACTCCGAACTGTTTGGAATTAATCAAAAATAAAATTGTGGATTTTGTCGTGAATATCCCCAAAAACCTGAGCGAAGGAGAATTAAACAACGATTACACTATTCGCCGAAGTGCGATAGATTTTAATGTTCCGCTGATTACAAACGCACGATTAGCAAGTGCTTTTATTTATTCGTTTATTAAAATAGATATTAATGAATTGTCGATAAAAAGCAGTGATGAATATTAAAGTTTTTGGTATCAATCCGACCACTTGGTGTGGTCGGATTGGTAAGAGTGAATTTTTAGATTTCTGTAAATATTTCATTTACAGTCGGTAACATACTGTTTTTTTTAATTAAAATACTTTTTAAATTAATTTTTTCGCCGGCAAGAATATCTCTTTCAGAATCACCTATAAAAACGGATTTTGATTTGTTGATGTTAAAACGTGCCATTGCTTTTTCGAGAAGCAAAGAATTTGGTTTTCGGCATAAGCATTTACTTTTTGTTTCGTGATGCGGACAGTAATAAATTTCCGTTATTTTTATTTCGTTTTCAAGAAGAATATTGTTTAAATATTTATGAATTTCATTTAACTGACTTTCAGAATACAAGCCTTTGGCAATTCCGCCTTGATTTGTTATGATTATAAGGATATAGCCGGCTGATAAATATTCTTTTAACGAATTTATAATATGTTTATTCAGATGAAATTCATCAATATTTTTTACATAATAATAATCTTTCGGGTCGTTTATGACTCCGTCTCTGTCTAAAAATATTGCTTTGTTCAAAATTGTTTAAAATTTAAGTGAGTTCGGTATAAAAAGACCCTTAGGGTTTGATTTAACAAAAATTAACAAATCTAAATATCTGAATTACAGCTTATTACTTAAAACCCTAAGGGTCTGATTTTGGAAAAATATACTTTTTACACTGAACTCTTAAGTGAATTTACGGCTTCGTTAAAATTTTCGTGTTTGAAAATATAATTTCCCGCAACGAGAGCATCTGCACCTGCTTCTGTAAGTTTTTTTGCATTTTTATCGTTTACGCCGCCATCTATTTCGATAATTGTATTTGTATTTTTTTCGGTAATAAGTTTTTTCAGTTTTTTAATTTTATCATAAGTTTCTTTTATAAACTTTTGTCCGCCGAAACCGGGATTTACAGACATCAGCAATACCAAATCTATATCAACAATAATATCTTCGAGCAAAGAAATCGGCGTGTGCGGATTTAGAGAAACTCCGGCTTTCATTCCGAAAGATTTTATCAGTTGCAAAGTTCGGTGCAAGTGCGTACAAGCCTCATAATGAACAGTAAGATAATCGGCTCCGGCTTTTTTGAATCCCTCTACATATCTGTCCGGCTCGACAATCATAAGGTGTACGTCCAATGGTTTTTCGGCGTGTTTTTTTATTGCCGAAACTACCGGTAAGCCGAAAGAAATATTAGGGACAAATACGCCGTCCATTATGTCAAGATGAAACCAATCGGCATTACTTTTATTTATTTTTTGGCAGTCAGCTTGCAAATTTCCAAAATCACCGGAAAGTAACGAGGGGGAAATTATAGTTTTATTCATTTTATCTATGTGTGTTAATTGTTCTTTGTAAATTGTTAATTACTAACTGCTTTCAAACTTAAATCAAGACTTTTTATTTGATGTGTCAAAGCACCTATCGAAATAAAATCGACTCCGCAAAGAGCGTATTCTCTTAAAGTTTCGAGCGTAATTCCGCCGGAAGATTCTGTTTCGTAACGACCGGAAATTAAATCTACTGCTTTTTTTGTATCTTCGACAGTAAAATTATCGAGCATTATTCTGTGTACATTACCGGTTTCAAGTACTTGATTAAGCTCATCAAAATTTCGTACTTCGATTTCGATTTTGATATTTTTATTGTTTTTTTCGATATATTTATTTGCGGAATTTATGGCATTTTTGATACCGCCGGCAAAATCTACATGATTATCTTTTAGCATAATCATATCGTAAAGTCCCATTCTGTGATTCATGCCACCGCCGGTTTTCACTGCTTGTTTTTCTATCTCTCGCAGTCCGGGTGTCGTTTTTCGGGTATCGAGAACTTTGGTTTTCAGGTCTTTAATTTTATCGGCATAAATTGATGTTTGAGTTGCAATTCCGCTCATTCTTTGCATAAAATTTAGTAAAAGTCGTTCTGCTTGCAGTATCGAAATTGTCTTGCCGGATATTTCAAAAGCAATATCACCGACATTTATTTTTTCGCCGTCGTTTATAAACACTTCTATTTTTAAATCAGGGTCGATTTTTTTCAGGATTTTTTTTGTTATTTCTACTCCGGAAAGTATTCCCTGTTCTTTTACAAGTAATTTTACTTTGCCTTGTGCTGTTGCAGGAATGCAGGAAAGCGAAGTGTGGTCTCCGTCTCCGATGTCTTCCGCTATTGCAATTTCTATAAGTTTATCGGTATAAATATTTTTCATGTAAATCGTTTTTATAAAATTTATAATTTATTTTAGCCGAAAATTAAAGGACAAAATTAATAAAATTGAAATGAAAATTGAATTTATTTGTATCGGGAAAACTTCCAAAAAATATATAGAAGAGGGAATTAATGAATACATAAAACGGATTGAACATTATACAACATTTAATTTCAGCACGATAAAGGATATTAAAAATACTAAAAATATGCCTGTTTCTACTTATAAAGAAAAAGAAGGGCAATTAATTTTATCAAAAATTTCGGATAAGGATTTTGTTGTACTTCTTGATGAAAAAGGAAAGATGTTTAATTCGATTAACTTCTCTAAATTCATTGAAAATAAGCAAATTACAGGAGTACGAAAATTGTTTTTTATTATCGGCGGGGCTTACGGTTTCTGCAAATCGGTTTATGAGCGTGCCAATTTCAAATTATCGCTTTCGCCAATGACTTTTTCGCATCAACCGGTAAGAATTTTATTTTTGGAACAACTTTACAGAGCTTTTACGATAATCAAAAATGAATCTTATCACAAATAGGTGCTTTTACGACGTAAAATCAATATTAGTATTTTTATTCGTGTATTCGTGGCAAAAAAATAAAATTATATCTGCAAATAATTGATTTTTAAGACGTTTCTCTGACTTTAAAAAGTTGTATTTCTGATGTATCCGTACAATTATTGTAAATTTCAGATATTTTTTTATTAAATAAAGGGTGTTTGAAATTTCCTGCAATTTTACTTAAAGGCAGAAGTACAAAATTTCGTAAATGAAGTCGGGGGTGCGGAATAATTAAGGTTTTGGTATTTATAATTTCTTGTCCGTAAAATAGTATGTCTAAGTCGATTGTCCTTTCTGAATATATTAATTTTCCATTTATGTCTGATTTCGTTTTAGTATTTCGACCTAATTTTTTTTCGATTTTTTGAAGTTTTTTCAATAAAACATTCGGACTTAAATTTGTTCTGATTTCAATAACTTTATTAAGATACGATTTATCCTTATAGCCCCACGATTGAGTTTGATAAATTTCCGAACTTCCGACAACGGATATATTTTCTTTCGCAATAAGTCGTTCAGCTTCATTAATAAAAAAAAGGCGGTTACCGAAGTTTCCGCCAAGAGATAAAAATTTATTTTTCATAAGTAAATTTTAAGTACCTATACAAGAGTTCGGTCTAAAAAGACCCTTAGGGTTTGATTTAACAAAAATTAACAAATCTAAATATTTAATTTACAGCATTTTACTTAAAACCCTAAGGGTCTGATTGCGAAGAAATATACTTTTTAGACTGAACTCATACAAAAGTTTTTACGCAAATGCGTACGCCTTGTTAAATAGCTTGCAGACTTTAGATTGCATCGGTTTCTACGATTTTGGCAAGTAAATCTTCGTAAGGTACGAAAAGAAATTTTTCGCCTTCAAATTTTACTTCCTTACCGGAATATTCTTTGTAAAGAACATTATCGCCGATTGATACTGCACAATCTTCGATATTACCGATTGCAACAACTTGTGCAATATTGTTTTTTTCAACCGCCGTTCCGGGAATGATAATTCCGCTTGCAGTTTTTTGTTCGCCTTTTTCTTCTTCAATTTTAAGAAGAACATTCTCGTTTAATGGTTGTAATTCTTTCATTTTTATATAATTTTAATAATTTAAAAATCGTTGAACATAAATAAACAGATTAAATACTTTAACTTCTGATTCCGAGTAAATTATCAATTTTATTTTTATCGAAACCGACAATTATTTTTCCTCCTATTAAAGTTTGCGGTACACCTTGCTGTCCGCTTCTTTTTACCATTTCTGCTGCCGCTTTTTCGTCTTTTGAAACGTCTATATTTCTGAATTTGATATTCTGTTCTTTAAAATAATTTTTAATTCGAGTACACCATGAACACGAAGGTGTTGAATATAAAATCACTTTCGGCTGTTTCTTCTCGTCTGAATTTGTCGTTTTTGAACTGTACAAATTTTCATTGAACAAATTAAGATAAAAAGAGGCATCATTGCAACCTTTTATTACATTTTTAAATTCACTTTTCTCAAAATATAATAAAACAGGTACACTTTTTATTGAAAATTCTCCGTGAATATCTCGAACTTTGGCAACGTTTACCGTATATTTTCCGACTTCTTTATTTTCGGAAGCCGCTTTGTTAAAATTACTTAAAGCGCATTCGCTTTGCTCGGATTCTTTTTTGTAAAGCAATGCAAACGATTTTTCGTTGTTATTGATATTTTCTATAAGATTTTGATATGATTTTATCTCGACAGTTTCCATTTTGTATATGTACTTTAATTTGTGAAGTTTTAAATTTCCGGAATTTATTAATTTTTAAAACATTACGTTAATATGAAATTTAAGTTTGATATTGTCTGCAATATAGTTTTATTTTAAAATTATTTCTTATCAATACTTATGCCGTTTTATAAAAATATGACATTATAACTGCATACATAATAATACTATGACAAAACTTCATATTTTTTGATTTTCATGCTAAAACTTCTTAATTTATAAATATAGTAATTACATTTGCGACTTGAAAATTTCGCAAATTCATAATTTTATAAATTAATGAGTAAAGAAACTGATTTTCTTGTAATAGGTTCCGGAATTGCCGGCTTGATGTATGCACTGAAAGTTGCAAAATTCGGGAAAGTGTGTTTGGTTACAAAATCAAAAATAGACGACACCAACACAAATTATGCACAGGGCGGTATCGCAACCGTAACATACAAACCGGATTCAAAAAAGAAACACATAGAAGACACGCTGAAAGCCGGCGATGGACTTTGTAATAAAGACGTTGTCGAAATGGTTGTTTCTGAAGGTCGAGAAATGGTGGAAAAATTGATAGAATACGGTACTAAATTCGACACAAAACCTGATGGTGATTTTGACCTTGCCAAAGAGGGTGGGCATTCAGAAAACAGAATATTACATTATAAAGATAAGACCGGATTTGAAATACAAAGAGCACTTGTCGAAAAAATTAAAAGCTGTCCGAATATTGAAATATTGGAAAATCATTTTGCAATAGACCTATTGACACAACATCAAATGGGATATGCAGTGATTAGAGAAAAAACAAAAATTGAATGTTACGGTGCTTATGTCCTTAATAATAAGACCAATGAAATTGATACAATCCTTTCAAAAATTACTTATATTGCCACCGGCGGAATAGGAAATATTTATCATACCACCACGAATCCGGAAATTGCTACCGGCGACGGTATTGCTATGGTTTACAGGGCAAAAGGCATTATTGAAAATATGGAATTTGTACAATTTCACCCAACGGCTTTGTACAATTTAAAAGAACGTCCTTCGTTTCTTATTACGGAAGCCATAAGAGGTTTCGGTGCAAAGTTGCTTACTTTCGACGGAAAATGTTTCATGCAAAAATATGATGTTCGCAAAGAACTTGCATCTCGTGATATTGTTGCCAGAGCGATAGATAACGAAATGAAAATTTCCGGTTCGGAATACGTTTATTTGGATTGTACAAATATAAGTAAAGAAGATTTAGAGGGACATTTTCCGAATATTTACAAAAAATGTCTTGAAACAGGTATTGACATTACAAAAGATTATATTCCTGTTGTTCCTGCTGCACATTACCTCTGCGGAGGGATAAAAGTTAATAAAAAAGGTCGAACTTCCATTAAAAATCTGTATGCCGGCGGAGAGGTTGCCGCTACCGGTTTGCATGGTGCTAATCGTCTTGCGTCCAATTCATTACTCGAAGCTGTTGTATATGCAAATATTTCGGCAAAAATTTCCGCCAAAAAAATCGGTAAAATAAAAATCAATAATGAAATACCTAATTGGAACGACGAAGGGACAAACGATTTGGAAGAAATGATACTTATAACTCAAGAATTTAAAGAGTTACAACAAATAATGTCTAATTATGTGGGAATTGTTCGTTCTAATTTGCGTTTAAAAAGAGCGATGTCTCGACTTGAAATTTTAAACCGAGAAACCGAAAAACAGTATAATAAATCTAAAGTTTCATTTAAAATTTGTCGCCTTCGCAATGCCATTAATGTCGCATATCTGATAATCGAAATGGCTGCAAAAAGAAAAGAAAGCAGAGGACTGCATTATAATATAGATTATCCCGAAAAAGGAAAACTTATTTGATTTATGAGTTCGGTATAAAAAGACCCTTAGGGTTTGATTTAACAAAATTTAAAGAACCTAAATATCTAATTTATAGTATATTACTTAAAACCCTAAGGGTCTGATTGCGAAGAGATATACTTTTTAGACCGGACTCATTTATGATTATAAAAAATCTTCAATAATAAATGAGTTCGGTATAAAAAGACCCTTAGGGTTTGACTTAACAAAATTTAACAAATCTAAATGTTTGATTTGTAGATTGTTACTTAAAAACCTAAGGGTCTGATTTCGAGAAAATCTACTTTTTAGACTGAACTCATAAATAACAAATCACAAAAGTGAGTTTCAAAATAGGAAATATAGAATTTGGCGAGCAACCGTTATTACTCGCTCCGATGGAAGATATTACCGATAAATCTTTTCGATATATCTGCAAACAGTACGGAGCCGATATGTTATATACGGAATTTGTCCCATCGGAAGCACTTGTCAGGAACGTGAAAAAAAGTTTTTCAAAATTAGAAATTGAAGAAAAAGAGCGTCCTGTCGGCATACAAATATATGGTCATAATATTGATGTGATGGTAGAAGCGGCACGGATAGCAGAAGAATATAAACCTGATTTGATAGATATTAATTTCGGCTGTCCGGTAAAAAAGATTGCAAACAGAGGAGCCGGTTCGGGAATGCTTAGGGATTTACCGAAAATGTACGAAATGACAAGGAAAATCGTCAATGCCGTGAAAATTCCGGTAACGGTAAAAACTCGTCTCGGTTGGGATAGTGAAATCATTGTAATAGAAGAAGTTGCAAAAGAATTACAACAGATAGGGATAAAAGCATTGACAATACACGGCAGAACAAAAGCACAACTTTACAAAGGAACTTCCGATTGGACTTTAATAGGAAAAATAGCAAATGACCCCGAAATAAAAATCCCGATAATAGGAAACGGCGACATAAAAACACCGGAAAATGCAAAACAACATTTTGAAAAATACGGAGTATCCGGAATAATGATAGGCAGAGCTGCAATCGGCAAACCGTGGGTGTTTCGACAAATAAAACACTATTTGAAAACCGGTGAAATATTGCCGGAACCGGGTTTGTCCGAAAAAATAAAAATTTCGAGATTACATCTGAAAAAATCACTCGAAATTAAAGGCGGAATAAGAGGAATTTATGAAATGAGACGACATTTTGCCTTGTATTTCAAAGGGTTACCAAATTTTAAAGAAATTCGTTTAAGATTACTAACAAGCACCGAGCCGGAAGAAATTTCGGATATTTTAAGTTTAATAGAAAAAACTTACAAATAAAATAAGGGTATATATATAAATAGGTGTAACAATTATACAGATAAAAAAATAATGAAACCTGACGAAAAAGATATAGCATTAATATTAAGGCAGTTAAATGGAGAGCTTAACTCCCAAGAAAATGTCGCATTCTTAAACAGGGTAAAAAAAGACCCTGAATTCGAGAAGATATATAGTGAATATTCTAAAACCGTAAATTTAATAGATAATAATTCCGAGAATGAAATTAAAAATATTGATGTAAATAAAGAATGGAATTTATTTAAGAAAAAAACTCAACAAAAGAAGGCTAAAAGTGTTAAACTCAGAGTTTTGTCATATAGTGTAGCAGCAAGTATCGCAATAATTTTCGGATTGTTTTATTTATTTTCAATCAATAAAGAATATACACTTGAAGCCGAAAATCAAATAATCGAGAAAGCTTTGCAGGACGGCAGTAAAATTACACTCTCTTCAAATTCGATAATTTCATACAAAAAAAACAGCCGACTTGTTAAGTTAAAAGGTAAGGCATTTTTTGAAGTAACGAAAGATAAAAAAGGGAAAAATTTTATCGTAAAAACGGATAATTACAGTGTGAAAGTATTGGGGACTAAATTTGTTGTATCGGATATTGGCGACAATATACAAGTGATTGTAAAAGAGGGTTTAGTAGAAGTTTCAGATACTCAAAAAAAGAATAAAGTAAGGGTGAAAAAAGGGGAAAGTGTAACAGTCGATAAAGACACACAAAAATTCATTATCGAAAATATAAAAAGTAAAAATTACTTGTCGTGGAAAACAAAAGAATTTATTTTTGAAGAAACTACTCTGCGTGAAGTTTTTGAATTGTTGGAACAAGCCTATGGATATAAAATTGTAATAAAAGATGATAAAATTTTAAATCAAACTTTAACATCAACATTCAAAAACGAAAAATTTGATGTCATAATTTCGGTCTTAAAAATTAATAATACGCTTAAAATCAGAACAGAGGGTAAAATTATTTATGTAAGTTCGGCTCTTTAATTATATTAGCTCAAACCGTCGGAAGAAGAATTTGTTTAATAGGTTTTAACTCTTCTTTCGGCAAGTTTGAGCCGACAAAATAACAAACTTTCTTTGATGAAACGTATAAAGTACCATGACAAAATTATTTGTATCTATAATATTTGTAAAAACTTTATTAATCAAGCGAAAGCAAAATCATAAATCTGCAATCAAAAATAATCAATTACTTAATATATTCATTACTATTTGTTTATTAAGTTTTGTTATAATTTTATCTAATCAAAAAATATTTGCACAAACCAAAAATCCGGAAAATAAAATTTCGATAAACGTAAAAAATAAAAGTTTAGAAAACGTACTTAAATTAATCGAAAAAAAAACTTCCATATCCTTTTCATACAGCAAAAAGAAAATAAATCTCGAACAAAAAATAAGTTTTGTCGTAAGAAATAAAAATTTGTATCAAACACTTGATATTTTATTTAACGAGCTGAATATAAGTTATATTCAAACCGATAAATATATTGTTCTTACTCCCAAACCGAATATTTGCAAAAACAAAGCTTCCTCCGGAGATAATTCAAAATATTTTACGATAAGTGGCTATGTAAAAGATGCTTATGATGAAAATGTACTTATAGGAGCAATAGTTTCCGTTGTTGGTACCGGCAAAGGTGTAGCGACAAATAATTACGGTTTTTTTTCATTGAAATTACCGGAAGGAACCTATCAAATACGATATTCTTATATTGGTTTCAGTTCCATTTTCAGAAATATTTGTCTGAATAAAAATATTAATTTAAGCGAAAAACTTACCGAAAAAAATACAGAGCTTAATGTAATTGTAGTAACGGAAAAAGACCAAGATAATACGCTGATTTCAGGAAATTTGCAAGATGTTGTAATAAATTCTTCCGAAATTGCCGGAAACAAAACCGTTGCCGGTGAAGATGATGTTTTGAAAACGGTGTCGAGCACTCCGGGAGTTCGAGCTTTTGGCGGAGGTGCTGCCTCTTTTTTTGTAAGAGGAGGCGACAAAACAAATAATCTTATTTTGCTGGACGAGGCTCCTGTTTTTATGCCCTCGCATCTGCTTGGCTTTATATCTTCCATAGCACCGGAATCTGTCAATAAAATGACTTTTTATAAAACGTCTTTCCCCATAAAAACCGGTGGTGTTACTGCCTCGATTACAGATATTCAAACCAAAAAAGGACATTCCGAAAAAATCGGCGGCGGTGTGTTGCTGAGTCCTTTTACAGGCACTTATTCTATTGACGGTCCGATAATAAAAAATAAACTTATATTTTCATCAACTCTTCGTAAATCACATCTAAATATCTTACATAAAGGTGATTATGACATTGGTTTTTTTGATTTTCATACAAAATTTACCTTTAAAACTTTACGAAAAAGTCAATATTATTTTTCGTTTTACAGAGGTGAAGATAAATTGTTGCCCAACCCGGAAACAGGTTTGGAATGGAAAAATACAGCTTTTTCTTTTCGTATAAATAAACAATTTTCCGATAAAATATTTTCAAATTTCACCACTTCCGGAAGTCTGTACAACTATTTTTTACATTACTCCAAAACTTATGATATTTTTTGGAATTCAAATATCAATAATTACAATCTTAAAGAAGATTTAACATATTATTTGTCCGAAAAACACAAATTGAATTTTGGCATTTCATTTGGATTTTTTACTTTCAAACCGGGTGTTTTAAGTAATTTCGGGAATGATTATTCAGTAATACCGGGAAACGTATTCGAAACGGTAGGATATATCGGTGAAAAATATAAAATTTCAAATAAAATTTCGTTAAATTACGGTATAAGGTTAATAAACAGAGGGAATTATGGTTATGCGGAAGTCTCTAATTTTGATATTCCCGGAAGTGTTACAAAAGAAATTTACGAAAAAGAAAAATTCCACTCTCAAAATGCCATAGAAGCCCGATTTTCAATGAATTATGCTATTATTCCGAAACTATTTTTGTTAATTTCGGCAGATAAAAATATGCAGTTTTTGCACATGATAAATAATTCGATTACTCCGCTGACTTCTATGGAAATTTGGTTGCCTGCCGGGAAAAATATCAAAGCTGAAAATGCGTATCAGACAACGTCGGGCTTAACGTATAAAGGTATAGAAATATCATACGGATTGGAAGCATATTACAAAAAAACGGAAAATGTTTTCGATTTTATAAATCATGCAAATATTATGCTGAATCCGAATTTGGAAAACGATTTGCGTTTCGGTAATTCAAAATCTTATGGAGCGGAATTTTATATCGAAAAAAATAAAGGAAATTTTAAATTTAGAGCTTCGTATTCTTACATGAGGGCTTTTATGAAAATAGAGGGCATAAATAATTCGGAAGAATATCCGGCTCGCTACGATATTCCTCATAATTTTAATATCGTATTATCATATAATATCACAAAACGAATTTCGATAAATGTTTCGAGTGTGTATATGTCAGGTTTTCGGATTACAACTCCGGACGAATTTTATGATTATAACGGATACCTTATTCCTATTTATAACAATCGTAATAACAGTCGTTTGCCGGCATATTACACAACAGATGTTTCAGCAGAATGGCGAATAAATAAAAATAAAAAAGCTCGTTTGAAACAAGTTTTATCTTTTTCGGTAGTGAATGTTTTTAATCGTAATAATATTGTTTCGGTAAATTTCAATAAAGCCGAAAACGGAAGCGGTTTTAACGTGCCGGTAAATTATATTTCAGAACATGAATATATTACAACCGGAACTTCGTTTACCGGAATTGTGCCGGCAGTTTCCTATAAGATAAATTTCAGATAAGGTCTTCGACCTGTTTAATGTTGCCCATTCATTTGTGCAAATGCCTGTAAATTAACCTATTAAAAATAAGTAAATGTGTAATAACTTTTGCAAGGGTACTTAATTATGAAATTCAGTAAAATAATATTTTGTATTTTTATAATATTTTTATTTTTAACTTCTTGTGAAAAAGAAATTAAATGGATATATGATACTTCCGCCGTAGAGGAAAAAATTGTGGTGGAAGCAATGATAACAAACGAACTGAAAAATCAAAAAATTTATCTTACCGCATCTAAAATTTTGCCAGACCAAAATCCGAGAGTAATTCAGGGTGCTGTTGTGTATGTTTCTAATGGAATAGAACGTTTCCCTTTTTTTGAAAATAAATATAAAGCCGGTGAATATATATCCGAAAGGAAATTTTCCGCCGTTTTGAACAGAAATTTTACAATTTCGATAGAATATAAAGAAAAAAATTACACAGCACAAGCCGTAGCCGTGCCTTTGGTCTCGAAAATGGAAATCGAAATTAAAAAAGAAGAAAACGGTGAGTTGTATTATATAAACACAAGCAATGTAAATTACTCGGAATCAGAAAATGCCATGTATCAAATTACTGTTACGCCGGAAAATTCTTCCGAAAACATTCCTACTGCTTTATTGTATTATTATGTGCTTGGTACTGTGGATACTAACCAATTATTTCCGGCAAGAAGAGAGCAAGTGTTTTTTACCAAAGGAACAAAACTGAAAATCCGAAAATATTCGCTCAGTCCGGCTTATGCGAAATATATAAGAGCCGTGTTATCCGAAACCACATGGAACGGTGGTCTTTTCGATACCGAAAAAGGTAATCCGCCGACTAATATGTCGGAAGGTGCTTTGGGATTTTTTGCTGTTTGCAATGTCTCGGAAAAAGAAATTATTGTTGAGTAGTTAAATGACTGAATGAATAATTGAATGAAAATTGTATGAGTTCAGTGTAAAAAAGACCCTTAGGGTTTAATTTAACAAAAACCAACAAATGTAAATGTCTTATTTACATTTGTTTACTTCAAACCCTAAGGGTCTGATTGCCGGAAATTACCCTTTTATACCGGTCTTTTATATCATTTATATCAATCCTCTTGCTTTTAGTTCGAGATATTTATTTATTGTATTTATGGTAAGATGTTCCGGAGCGGTGAGAATTGTATGTATTGCGTGCTTTTTAAGTTCTTTTACGATAAGACGTTTTTCGTAAGCAAATTTTTCGGCTATCGTTTTGATATATATATCTTCCGTATTGGTAGGACTTTGGTCTGTAATTTTTTTGAGTTCGGTATTTTCAAAAAACACCACTACTACAAGATGATTTTTTGCAAGA
>JAOZMN010000053.1 GCA_029934265.1 Bacteroidales bacterium | reverse complement strand
AATAAAAATTAACTTTCGGATTTAAGGAAATAATATATCATTAATTAATTTTGTTAAACAAAATGAAAAAAACATATACCATCTCTATAATAATTATATCGACTATAATAACGATTTGGGGAATAGATAAATTATCGCAAATTGGTTTTGAAGATGAAACGGATATAGTTTGGCTTCAGGTAGATTCATTAATAGAAAATAGTAATTTGTTTTATCATAAAGACAAATCACAAGTCACAGACTCTATCTCTCTTTTAACAGACAGTACAATATTTTATCTTCAAGATAAACCTGCATATTTAGATAGTATTTATAATACAATTCAAAAAGACACAAATTTGCAAACCTCTTGTAACGATACTTTTGTAATGAAAATTATAAGTAAACCGTTTCCTCCGACTCAGCATTATTTAAAATTTGCCGGAGCAGTAGAGCTTTTTTACAGAAATCAGTTTGTAATGGTATCAGGAGTAAACGGTTCCGGCAAATCTACACTTGTCGATAGAGTTACCAAAGTAATAACGGCAGATAAGGAAAAAAATGTACTGAAATTAACTTGTGTACCGGAGCGTGGAACAGATTATCATAAAGAATATATTGGTGAATATCGTAACGGAATATTTCAAAAAGGGAAATTATTAAATTTTTGGGAAAAAGCTTGGGAAGACAGCTTACATAATTATGTGATGATTATTGATGATATAGATAAAATTTATCCGGCAACTTTATTCGGAGCTGACGTGTGGGGATATATGGATAATCCCAAAAATTCAAATATTATTGAAGGTTATTATTTTGATAATATAAGGAAAAAGAAAAAAAATAACCAAATTGAGATTCCTGATAATTTTATTTTAATATCCGTAACTTCAACCGTAAAAAGTAATGTAATAAATATCATTGAAGAACTTGGAAGAAGGCTTGGTAAATTAAAATTTTTTATGTTTCCCGATGTTACTGAATTTTATATGTATTTAATAACAAAGATAAAGAAAAAAAGAAAAAAAGACCCTTTGTTTAACGAAAACACAGAAAAACAACATTTGCATAAGCTTTTGTATTTTTTTATTAAAGCCAATAAAATTACAGAAAATAAATACGGAAAAAATTATACAGTTGGTCAATGGAGTAGCATTAAAAAAAAACGAAACCCGGAAGAATTTAATGCCTTTGTGAGTAATTATATTGCCCAAGTAAATGAACTTGACCCCGAGCTGGAATTAAAAAGAGAGCATCTTGCCAATATATTTTACACAATAAACAATAATGGAAAGTTGGAAGATACAAATTTTTTTGCAAGAATATTAAATTTATTACTTTCAACCGGGCTTTTTAGTGAATTTTTTGGAGGTCTTTTATTTTTAACCGTTTCCGGTATTATAGGTTTATTTATTTATAACAGCAGAAAAAAACATATTTACTTGGCAATAGCTGATGTTAATACTATATTTGAAAATTATAAAAGTAATAAAATTTCGTATTCGGAAGCTGAAATTCAAATAAAAAAATTAAGAAAAAGAATAAACGAATTGGTAGCAAAAAAGAAAGTAAATTATATGGAAGCTACATATTTTTTTAATTTGGTAAATAACAGAATGTCAGATAAAAGTCATATAATAAATGATTTTTTTGTTCTTATAGAACATTTTGTGGAAGATAAAATAATAGATTATAAGGAATATTTACAATTACAAGATTATTTAGATAAAATAAAGGGAAAAATACCAAATAATCAATATCAATTATTAAAAATAAAAGTAGAAGAACTTTATAAAAAGAGTACCAATAAAATAGCTAATAAGAAAAATGAAAAAATATAAGAACTTACTTATTTATTTTATAGTCGTAACAGGATTACTTGTATTATTTAAATATTCAAGTTGTGTTAAAAACAAAATAGAAAATAATGAAATTAAAGCAAAAATAATCGGGCAAGGAAATATTAATGTTTTTCCTTACGGATTAACAAATGAAGCCGGTGATACCGTTAATTGCGAAGCCTCTGCTGTTGTTTTTTTGAAAAACTCCAACAGTTTTATAATAGCAAGTGATAAACCGATATATAATAAATCTTCTGTATTTACAATTCCATATTCATTGCCGTTGAAACAAAGTAATATTAATTATAATTTATCGCCGGAATTTATTGAGTCTAAAAAAATTGAAGACATGAGCATTGCACCGGACAGCAAATTAGTTTTTGCAATAACGGCTTTTGACAGAGTAAAAAAAAATAATGCATTTGATACTTATAACAATTTAATGTATTGGTATGAAGACAAGCCTTCCGATATTAATTTAGTTCAATCCTCTTCAAACTTCGGAGTAAGAAGTTCTGTTCAATTACGTAAACGTTTTTCGGAGGTATTAAAAAATAAAAATTTTCCGGACGGAATGCCATATTACAGTATTGAAGGTCTAATGGCTTTACCTGATAAAAAACTTGTTTTTGGAATAAGAGCAATAGGAAAATCATACATTAATTTTAAATATACAAATATTTTAATTGAAACAAATTACAGATTCGAAGAAGACAGACTTGTACTTGATGAAAAATTTAAACTTATTTATAAATTTACTCCGGAGGATACCTTGTCTATTAAACGCCCTCTTGGTTTAGCAGGGATAGAATATGACCCTTACAACAAACAAATATTAATGCTTACCTCCTACGAAATTCAAGAAAACGATGAAGGCTTGGGAGCTTATATTTGGGTACTGTCATTAGATAATTTAAAAAACAATAAACCTCCCGAATTAGTAAGAAAAAGCAATGGTAAACCATTACTTTTAGCCCACAAAGCAGAGGGAATTACAATAATTGATAAAAAAACAATATTTGTAATTAATGACGACGACAGAGTTAAAGGGCGAAATTTTATCACCAATGAAGAAACTCAATTTAAAAGAGAGCATAATCAAGCACCTTATACTATTATTAAATTTTAGTTATTTATTTTCACATTTTAAAAATTAAGGCTGAAAAAATAGACATTGTTTGTTTTTGTAAATACGTGATAAACAACCTGTAATAAAAGCGTACGCCCATTGAAATTAACAACAAGCATTTACATAACAATACGAACTATCAAAACAGACAGAAGTCTGAAAAATAAAACTAAAAAAAATGATTAATTTAGATTATATATTTGAGATAAACCGAGAAGTTTGCAATAAAATAAACGGAATACATAAAGCGCTTTTGATAAAAGCCGGTGAAATGCAAAAAATATACGGCGATAAGTATATTTTAATCAGTCCGGACAAACTCGGAAACGAACTTGAAAATCCGGAATTTGCGGAAGATAAAAATCTTTGTGCCGACCAAATACAAAAAGCAGAAAAAGACGGAATAAGAGTAAGAGCCGGACGTTGGAACATCAAAGGAAAACCTCTTGTTTTACTTGTCGATTTTTCGAATCTTATCAATAAAAAAGATGAAATTTTTAAAAGTCTGTGGGAAAAATATAATTTGGATTCACTTTCCGGACAGTGGAGTTATATCGAAAAAGCATTATTCGGATACGCCTCCGGAAAATTAATAGAAAGTTTTTGTAAATCCAACCTTGTAAATGATGCCAAGATTGTTGCAAATTTTCACGACAGAAATACAGCAACAGGATTATTGTATCTGAATTATTATATGCCTAAAATTGCAACAATATTTACCGTAAATTCTACAATAGTCGGAAAAACATTGATACAAAACGGACTGTTTGAACTGAAAAATATTAAAAATACGGATACTAACGAAATTGTAAGAAATTACGGGATAGTTTCCAAACAATCATTGGAAAAAATAACCGCCGCTACCGCCGATATTGTTGTAACATCAAGCAATTTTATGAAAGAACAAATATCCGTTTTTCTCGATAAAAAAGCTGATTTTATAATACCTGACAGTTTTCCTGCCGACCGGATTTTAACAGGAACCGACTATCAGAATAAAAGAGAAACTTCAAGAAAAAAACTTATAGAAGTTGTACAAAATTTAACAAATACACCTGTAAAAAAAGATACAAAACTTATATACACTTGCGGAAAATACAGTACACATAATGACAGTATAAAAATGCTGATTTCGAGTGCCGTAAAGATGAGAAACAATAAAAATATCAATAAAGATATTATATTGTTTATTCTTACTCCGACAAATATTTACGGTAAGAGAGAAGATTTATATAATAAAATTTCCGAAAATACAGGAATTGAATTACAAGAAAAAATAACGACTCATGTTATTCACGAACAAGAGTTTGACCCCTTACTTAATACCATAAAAGAAAATGGTTTTGAAAATAATCCGGACGATAAGGTGAAAATTATATATTCTCCGGTTTTTTTGGACGGAAATGACGGCATATATAATATAGATTACAACGATATTTTATATGGTTTTGACAATGCTGTTTTCACCTCCTATCACGGCGAATGGGGATATGTTGCGGTAGAAGCAATGGCTGCCGGAAACCCGGTTATAATGTCGAATTTGTCAGGTTTTGCAAATAGAATCGAAGAGCAAAAACTTACAAATAAAAAATGTATTAAGATATCCGAAAATAAGGATATTGATAACGCTGTTAATAATACTTTTGCTGAATGTGTAAAAAGAACGGAAAAAGAAATATCCGAAATGAAAGATACAGCAAGAGATATTGTTAAAAATATTGATACTAAAAAAATTATACCTGTTTATGAAGAAATTATCAAGACCGGTTTCAAAAAAGTGGAAGGAATAAAAGATACTGCCGCTTTGATACCCAAAAATAAATTCAAAGAAGTAAAAAGTTATAAAAGTAACAAACCAATATGGCGAAGCCTAAGCGTAAAACCTCAATATCCTGCTAATTTAAAAGGACTTGATGAAATTTCAAAAAATATTTGGTGGGCTTGGAATTATAATGCCGGTGAACTTTTCGGATATATAGCCGGTAAAAATTTGAAATGCAATGACCCGATTGCAATTTTGAAAAAAACAAGTTACGAAAAATTTTCCAAATTGGAAAACGACAAAAAATTTCTCAATTTATATAATAAAGTATATTCCGATTTTAAAAAATATATGTCGGAAAGTTATAATGAAAGCTTACCGGAAATTGCATATTTCAGTATGGAATACGGACTTGCAAATATTCTTAAAATTTATTCCGGCGGACTTGGAGTTCTTGCCGGAGATTATCTGAAACAAGCAAGCGACTCTTGTTTCAATATGTCGGCAGTCGGTTTATTTTATCGTCAAGGATATTTTACACAGCATATTACAGGAAACGGAGAGCAAAATGCAATTTATGAAAATCAAATTTTTAATGAATTGCCGGCAGAACTCATCAAAGACGAAACCGGAAATGCAATTACAGTAGAAATAGCATATCCCGGTAGAATTGTACATATTCAAATATGGAAAGTTGCCGTAGGAAGAATTAATTTGTACTTGCTTGATACTGACCGAGAAAACAACAGAGAGGACGACAGAAAAATAACACACCGGCTTTACGGCGGCGATAATGAACATCGCTTGAAACAAGAAATTTTACTTGGAGTCGGCGGTATCAGAGCCTTAAACAAACTCGGAATAAAAAAAGATGTATATCATTGTAACGAAGGTCATGCCGCTTTTATCAGTATCGAAAGAATGAGTAATTTAACGACAACAGGAAAGTTCACATTTGCCGAAGCACAAGAAATAATAAGAGCATCATCACTTTTTACTACTCACACGCCTGTTCCCGCAGGACACGATGCTTTCCCCGGTGAACTGATAATGGCATATATGGGACATATTCCCAAACGACTCAATATTGGTCGTAAGGAATTTCTTAATCTTGGGAAGCAACGTTCCGACGACCCGCACGATTTATTTTCAATGAGTGTACTTGCTACTAATTTTTCGCAAGAAATAAACGGCGTAAGTAAACTTCACGGAGAAGTGAGTAGAAACAGAATTTTCAATAATCTTTGGGAAGGATATTTTCCGGAAGAGCTTCATATAGGCTATGTTACAAACGGAATACATTATTCTACATGGACATCTAAATTGTGGCAAAAACTTTTAATGAATAAAAATAATGAGCCGGATTTCAATAAAATTTACAGTATCCCGGACAAAAAAATATGGAAAACCAAGCAGAAAGACAAACAAAAACTTATTAAATTTATAAAAAAAAGAATAGAAAGTGTACGGGTACGACGAAATGAAAGTCCGAGAACCGTACTTAAAATTAAATCCACACTTTCCGAAAACGCCTTAACCATAGGTTTTGCAAGACGTTTTGCAACCTACAAAAGAGGTGATTTGTTATTCAGCGATTTAGAAAGACTAAGTAAAATTGTCAATAATCCGGAAATGCCGGTACAATTTATTTTTGCCGGCAAAGCACACCCGCACGACAAAGGTGGTCAGGCAATTATCAAAAAAATAACTGAAATTTCCAAACGAGAAGAATTTATCGGAAAAATAATTTTTTTGGAAAATTACAATATGGCACTTGCCAAAGAACTTGTGCAAGGTGTTGATATTTGGCTTAATACACCAACTCGTCCGCTTGAAGCTTCCGGCACAAGCGGAATGAAAGCCGTAATGAACGGAGCTATGAATTTCAGCGTGTTAGACGGTTGGTGGGTAGAGGGTTACAAAAAAGATGCAGGTTGGGCTTTACCTGAAAAAAGAACTTACGAAAATCAGCAAATGCAAAACGACCTTGATGCGGAAATGATTTATCGAACTTTCGAGAACGAAATTATACCTTTATATTACAAAAGAAATCAGGATAATTTGCCGATAGAATGGATAAGCAATATAAAAAAATGTATTGTCGAAATCGCTCCTGAATTTACCACAAAACGTATGATTAATGATTATCAAGAACGATTTTATTCAAAATTAAGTAAGCGTTCCGCCAAACTTGAAGCCGATAATTATTCTCTTGCAAGAGAAATTGCCGGTTGGAAAAAGAAAGTAAGCGTTGAGTGGGATAAGATAGAAGTTGTAAATTTAACAATTTCCGAACCGGTAAAAGACCCTGTTATTCCGGGTGAAAAATATTACGGAGAACTTATTTTGGATATTAAAAATTTAAAAGCCGATGATGTCGGTGCTGAAATTATCACAACAGAAACCAACAAACAAGGAGAGCAGAAAATATTAAATATCGAAGCTCTTAAATTTGTAAAACAAGAAAACGGCAAAGCATATTTTTCAATAGTAATTTTACCTTCAAAACCGGGTGCTTTTGATTATGCTTTTCGTATTTTTGCAAAAAACAAAAATCTGCCGCACCGACAAGATTTTCATAAAGTGAAATGGGTGTAAAACAAGTATCAAAGGTTTCGCTTTAAGAGAAACCCTTGATAAGTACTATGACAAAATTATTAGTACATACAATATTTATAAAACCATTATTAATCAGGCGAAAGCCAAATCGTAAATATACAATCAAAAATAGTCAATCACTTAAAGTTGAGTTTGCGGGCTTGTGCCAAGAGCTTCATGAATATATTTAAAAGTAGATAATTGTTCCGGTTTACCGTTTATTACCACGACATCATGCTCGAAATGAGCACTCGGTTTTCCGTCTTTTGTAACGATTGTCCAGCCGTCATTTTGTTGATATACATCTGCTTTACCCATATTAATCATAGGTTCGATAGCCAGTACCATACCGTTTTTTATTGCATTTCCTCTTCCTCGTTTTCCATAATTAAAAACCGGAGGATCTTCGTGCAAATCTCTGCCGAGCCCGTGTCCGGACAATGCTCGAACAACTGTATAGCCGTGTTTTTGTACATGACTCTGTACCGTAAAACCAATATCTCCGATTCTTTTTCCTTTTCTGACAATTTGAATAGCCAAATTCAAAGACTCTTCGGTTACTCTAAGAAGTTTTAGAGTTTCAGGTTTTACTTCACCAACCGCAAAAGAATAAGCATGGTCGCCGTGAAATCCATTTTTATATACTCCGCAATCAACAGAAATAACATCTCCGGATTTCAATTCTCTTTTAGAAGGAATGCCATGTACAACAACCTCATTTATAGATGTACAAAGTGCATTTGGAAAACCCCTGTATCCTTTAAAAGAAGGAGTGCCTCCATTATCTCTGATAAATTCTTCCGCTATTTTATCTAATTCCAAGGTCGTAACACCCGGTTTAACAAGCGGTGCCAACAATCCAAGCGTTTTGGAAACAAGTAATACACTTTCTCTTTGTATTTCTATTTCTTCCGGTGTTTTATAATAAATCATAATTATATTGCGTCTGTAAAAATAAAAGTTTTAACAATTTAAAGAAATCATCAAAAGTTTTATTTTTTATTCATTATAAATTATAAATTGTTATTTGTTCATCGTTCATTGTAAATTATTATATGTTTACCCGTTATATCCTTGTATAAGTCCTCTGTTTGAGTCTGCCAAAAATGAAACAATAATTTCTTTTTCTTTGGAATCAGGTATTTCTTCATTTATTTTTTTCAAAGCGTTTGTAAAATTCAAACCTTCGGTAAATAAAATTCGATAAATATTTTGTACCCCGGTTATTGCTTCTTGTGAAAATTGTCGTCTTCTTAATCCGACGGAATTAATTCCGGCATAAGCCGCAGGGTGCCGTGCCGAACGAACATAAGGCGGAATATCTTTTCCGAGCATTAAGCCTCCTTGTGTCATAACGTGTGCTCCGATTCTACAAAATTGATGAACGATTGTCGAGCCTCCGAGTATTGCAAAATCACCGACTTCAACTTCGCCGGCAAGCTGTACGCAATTTACAAGAATTACATTATTTCCAATAACACAATCGTGAGCAACGTGTACGTAAGCCATTATCAGGCAATTTTTTCCGATAATTGTTTTTCCTTTGGCGGCAGTACCTCTATTGAGTGTTGCAAATTCTCTGATAGTTGTGTTATCACCTATTTCGAGAGTCGATTTTTCACCTTTGAATTTAAGGTCTTGCGGAATTGCAGATATTACAGCACCCGGAAAGACATTTACATTTTTACCGAGTCTTGCTCCGTCCATTAACACTGCATTTGCACCAATTTTACACCCTGACCCGATAACTACATCTTTGTGAATTGTTACAAATGGTTCAATTACTACATCTTCAGCTATTTTTGCTTCCGGATGGATATTTGCGAGAGTTTGATTCATCGGTAAAACGGACTTTAAAAGTTAATGTTTTTATTAAGTATTAAATGATTGACTATTTATGATTTTGCTTTCGCCTGATTAATAAGACTTTTATAAATATCGTATATATGAGTATTTATTTCTAACCTTAAGTATCTGATTATATTATTACATGACTATTAATATTTTAATTATCAGTATAATATAAATATTTTGTTTAAAATTAATCCGATTATCTAATCATTCAATCATTTATCAGTATTTTATAAATAAGGTCTGCGACCTATTTTACGGTTTTTGCAATTTGTGCCAACAATTCTGCTTCGGCAACTACAGTATCTCCTACAAATGCTCTTGCTTTCATGTTTGCGATACCTCTTCTTATGGGTTGTAGCAGTTCGAGTTCAAAAATAACGGTATCGCCCGGAACTACTTTTTTCTTAAATCGTGCTTTGTCTATTTTAAGGAAATATGTAGAATAATTTTCGGGGTCGGCTACCGAGTTTAATACTAACACACCACCTACTTGTGCCATTGCTTCAATTATTAATACCCCGGGCATAACAGGTTCTTCCGGAAAATGTCCTATAAAAAACGGTTCGTTTACCGTTATACATTTTAAACCTACGATTCTTGTATCCGATATTTCGAGTATTTTATCGACAAGCAAGAACGGCGGTCTGTGTGGAAGTTTTGTTTTAATATCATTTATATCATATACCGGTGGAATATTCGGGTCGTAAGCCGGAGCTTTTTTACTATCTTTTTTTATTTGTTGCTTAATTTTTTTTGCAAATTCCACATTGGAAAAATGTCCGGGACGAGTTGCTATAACTTTTCCTTTAATCGGCATTCCTATAAGTGCGAGGTCTCCGATTAAATCGAGAAGTTTATGTCGTGCCGGTTCGTTCGGATAAAGTAAATCTTCTTCATTCAGAACACCCTGTCCTTTATAAGGTCGATGTGCTATATTGAAAATATCGGCAATTCTATCTAATTCTGCTTGTGTTATTTCTTTTTCAACAATTACCAGTGCATTTCCTATATCACCGCCTTTTATAAGATTGTTATCAAGTAAAAATTCCAGTTCGCTGAAAAATACAAATGTTTTACAAGATGAAATTTCGTCTTTGTAATTCAATAAATTATCTAAATTTGCATACTGATTACCAAGCACTTCCGAATTGTAATCTATCATTACATTAACGGTAAATTCATCTGAGGGAATGACGGTCAGCTCAATACCGCTTTTTTTATCGGTATAATTTATTACTTCTTTTATTTCGTAATAATTTTTATCGCCTTCTTGTTCTACAATTCCGGCTTCTGTTAATCCTTGTGCGAAATGTTTTGAACTGCCATCAAGAATAGGAGTTTCCGGTGCGTTAATTTCTATCAATAAATTATCTATACCGAGTCCTGCCGCAGCAGATAATATATGTTCGACAGTTCCTACTTTTACTCCGTTTTTTCCCAAAACGGTACTTCGAGATGTATCAATAGCATTTTCTACGATTGCTTCAATAATCGGTTCTCCTTCTAAATCAATTCTTTTGAATTTGTATCCGTGATTTTCCGGAGCCGGTTTTATTGTTATTGTTGATTCTACTCCTGTATGTAAACCTTTTCCGGAAAGACTGAAAGGTTTTTTAATTGTTTTTTGTTTTTCGGACATTTTTAATAATTACAAATTAAGGTCTTCGACCTGTTTAATGGGTTACGAGTAATTAACTGTTTTTGATTGTAAATTTATGATTTACCCTGCACCTGTCAGGTTGTTTTCACTTGACACTTAAAAAAACACCTGATGGGTGCATTTTATTTTATATTTATTTTTTTTCAAGTTCAAAAATTTTCATTCTTAATTCCGGCAAAGTTTTGAATATTGCTGATGATTTATACCAATTTTTCATTTCCATAGCCGGCGTTCCTTGTATTATTAGATTTTCTTCTTTTATTGAGGCTGCTACACCTGTTTGAGCACCTATTTTGGTTCCGTCTGCGATTGTTATGTGTCCTGCAAAACCAACCTGACCGCCTATCATACAATTTTTCCCGATTTTTGTTGAGCCGGATATTGCCGTATGAGCCGCTATTACAGTATTTTCGTCAATCACCACATTATGAGCAACTTGCAGATGATTGTCTAGTTTTACACCTCTTTTAATAAGTGTACTTCCTATTGTTGCACGGTCGATAGTAGTATTTGCTCCAATTTCGACCCGTTCTTCTATAACAACATTCCCTATTTGCGGAATTTTTTTAAAATCAGTTCCTTCTTGCGGTGCAAATCCGAAACCATCACTGCCGATAACCGTACCTGCATGAATTATACAGTCGTTTGCAAGTTTACAATCATCGTATATTTTCACTCCGGCAAAAAGTATCGTATTATCACCGATTGTTACATTATCACCAATAAAACTATTCGGATATATTTTTACGTTTTTACCTATTTTGCTGTTTTTACCGATATAAACAAATGCTCCAATATATACAAATTCTCCTATGCTTGCCGTTTCTTCAATTTCCGATTTTGGATTTATTCCCGTTTTATTTTCTTTGGTTTGTGCGTACAATTCGAGCAGTGATGCAAACGCTTTATAAGCATCTTCAACTTTAATAAGAGTTGCACTTATTTTTTTTTCGGGATTAAACGATTTATTTACAAGAACTATTGACGCATTAGTCGAATATATATATTCTGTATATTTAAGATTTGCCAAAAACGATAATGTTCCATGCTTTCCTTCTTCTATTTTTGATATGTTATTTACGCTTGCTTGCGGATTTCCTTCAATTTCACCATCAAGAAATTCCGCTATTTTTTCTGCTGTAAAATTCATTTATTTATGTTACATTTTTATACAGATATAAAATTTGTGCAAATCTAATCAATAAAACTCATTTTACGAATTTCTTTTTATACTTATGAAATTTTGAAATTTTAAGCCTCCTTATTTTTAAAATTTCTTGATTTTCTGAATATTATATTAATATAAGATATAATTTTTATACTGTTTGTAAAATATAGTGCAAAAATCAAAACTTCAAAACCGGATAGCAAAGGAAAAATTTTTCTACCGTTTCTGAAAGTGTAGATATATTTGAAATATCAGATACTGTGGCAATATCGCCTATAGTTCCGTTTTTAAAGATGATATTTATTCTTTCGTTTTCATTACTTTTATACGCTTTATTACTTACTTTATTGCTAAAAACAAGATATTTAATTTCATTTTCGTTAAATTTATATTTTAACATAACTTCTTTCCTTAGTTCTGTTATTTTTTTTTCGGAAAATTTTGTTTTACTGATTTTAAGTTTTAAAATA
>JAOZMN010000356.1 GCA_029934265.1 Bacteroidales bacterium | reverse complement strand
AGTTACTGGGTTCAAATTTGGGCAACAAAAAGTTTTAAAGAAAACTGGAAAGGCAAAATTAATGGAACTGAATACGAACATAAAAGAATTTTTAAAATATCTGGCGACCAATTTTACAAATTATTGTCCAAACGAGAAAATGCTTTATTTGAGTTATACAAAACATTGCCAAAAGCAATAGACAATTATTTACACAAAAATAAACACTCTCCCAAAAAGATTGAAAACTCTGCACTTCATGAAATATCAGAAAGTTCAGAAAAGTACAAACGAACTATTTTAGATGATATTACTTTTGAAAATTTTAGCTATTATTTAGGCTTTGATAAACTTGAATAATATTCATTTAAAAATTTAACTATTGAATATCCTATTTCTTGACCTAAATTACACGGAACGGCATTTCCAATTTGCTTATATTGCTGAGATACAGAACCTTCAAACTTCCAATTATCAGGAAAAGTTTGGATTCTGGCATATTCTCTAACTGTAAATGGTCGTGTTTCGTCAGGATGACAACGTTCCGTTTGTTTTTGTGCAGGACTGCAGGTTAAAGTCAAACTTGGCTCGTCCCAGCCAATTCTCCTTGCCATTCCAGTTTTTCCTCCACCGAGATAAAAACTTTTGCCCATATATTCTTTTTGAATTTCAAGCGGTAAGTCTCTCCAATATCCCTTAGGTGGGATTAAATCTAAAACTTCTTTTTTGTGCTGTGGATAGTTTGAGCCTGCTGATACGGGAACATCACAATTATATAATTCCCCTTTTTTTAAAGCATCTTTTAAATTGTAAATTTTAATATGCGGTTCTGGATAAGAATATTTAATATCAATATCCTTTCGTATTCCGACTAAAATAAGTCGTTCTCTTTTTTGAGGAACATTATAGTGAATTGCTTTTAAAACTTTTAGAGGAACAACATTGTAACCTATTTCATCTAAAATTGACATCATTCCTTGAATTGTTTTTCCTCCGTCGTGAGAGAGTAAACCTTTAACATTTTCACCAATACAGATAGGCGGATTTACTTCTTTAACAACTCTTGCAAATTCATAAAACAAGGTACCTCTTGCATCTTGAAATCCTAATCTTTTTCCTGCATAACTAAAAGATTGACAGGGAAACCCACCAGTTACTATATCGACATTATCTTTATACTGAGTAAAATCAAAAGATTTAATATCTCCCTCTAAAACATTCCAATTAGGTCTATTTTCTCTCAATGTTTTACAGGCCCATTTATCAATTTCATTAAGAGCAACGCATTTTATTCCAGACTTTTCTAATCCGATAGCCAAACCACCTGCTCCTGCAAAAAGTTCTAAAACATTGTAACCTTTAATCGGAGTTACTGAATTATCAACGGTATCAATAATTTCACCTGAAAGAAAATCTGAAAACAAACTTAGTTGTTCCTTTTTATAAACTCTATAGTTGCTGATAGGTTCACGAATTGCCGATAATTTCCCAGCTCTATCCCACCGCCTAAGCGTTTCTTTACTTTTTCCTAAAACTTCCGATGCTTCTGAAAGCGAATAATATTTTTCCATAACCATATTGCACAACATTAAACAATGGTTACAAAAGTAATATAAAAAAATAGAATACTCAAATAATAATTCTGAAAATTAAAACAATACATACACTGGTTTTCAAAAATATATTTATAAATTCGTAGCGGATAGAAAAAACTCTTAACATTTGCTCGGTTAATAATTATTTTTGGCTTGTGTGCCTTACTTGTTTCGGTCGCTTTGCTCCCTACACAAGTAAGGCACACAAGCCAAAAATAACTCTACCGGTAGCAGTTTCCGTTACAAGCAACTCGACCACAATAATAAACAAACTATGCAACTAATTTGGTATGAGATAAAACCAAGAGCAATAATTGAATTTTTATTTCATTTATATAGTCAATATATGACACCTCTTCTTGCAGAAACAAATAAAAAAAATAAAAGCCAAAAAAATTGAAAAATGAATTTACAGAAATATCAGGAAAGTGGAACTTTCCTGCATTAGAAGATGAGGAGTATTTTGGGACACTTAAATATAGTAATAGCTATATAAGTCTCGAAATTTTTGATCAATTAAGATGTTTTAACAAAATAGACAAATTTGATGTTGTTGTCGGTAAAACTTTGGAGGGTACTATTACACTCTTAGATTGCATAAGAAAAGGAAACCGACCTTGTGTGTGGACTGATGAAAATGGCATAGAACAGAAAGGAATTTCACCAGGAAGTATAAGCTCAAACGGTGAAAGTAATATTATTACAACCCGGCTATCTTGTTACAGTATTATAAAACATCATTGCTTTAAGAGTAAAGACGAAATTAAATTTAATAAGTTTTTATTCAATTTTGACGGTTTAAGGGAATGGTTAGATTATACAACGGTTACCATTAATTCAAACTCTACCCGCATTGAAGCTAATTATAAAAAACCAGAAACAATACATTTTAATATAAATGAAGATATTGAAGGTCGATTTGAATTTGATGTAAATACTGCTAATTATAAAGGGACTGATAAAGATATTAAATTTCAAATAAACCTAACATCTCAAATCATTTTAGAAAGTAAAAAAGAAACTAAAAAAGATAAGTTCTTGGAGATTAGAAACAAACTTCTTGATTTTTTTACCTTTGCAATCAATCTAAAACAAAAACCATACTTACAACGTTTCTTCAATAATAAAATTAAAAATCAATTCACATCAGATACCTTGATATTTTTGGAAGTAAATCAAGGAGGAATGAACAAATTACCTGACAATCATTTATTTACCTTTAAGTACAGTCATATAAAAACCAATTTTAATAAAATCATTGAAAATTGGTTTTCAAAATACGAAAAATTAAAACCTATAATAAACCTTTGGACAACAATTTTAATAAGACATGATATAATTTCTTTAAACAAATTTATTTTTGTTTGTCAAGCTTTGGAAACATACCATGCAAGATTTAGGCATGAGATTGAAACTTATACAAATAATGAACTCAAAAATTATGGTCCCAAGTTAAAAGTAAGAATGCGTAAATTATTAGAGTATTTTGATGACGAAACAAAAGAAAAAGAATATATAGAAAATTTTAAAATCGGTGTAACTGCTGAACAAATAAGCAATACAAGAAACTATTATACTCACTATAATGAGAAATATAATAATAAAATGTCTGAAATTGAAATAGGTAATGTAACGCCACGGTTAATTCAAATGTTACAATTTTTAATTTTAAGAGAACTTGATATTGAATACCAAACTGTAAAAGAATATATGGAATATCCTAAGTTCACAAGAATAACAAATTTAGTAGATATTAAGTCTGTTGAAGAATATAATAATGATTAGTGGTTGACTTTGCAATGAACTAAGGACACTTTCAAGTTTGTGTAAATTAAC
>JAOZMN010000355.1 GCA_029934265.1 Bacteroidales bacterium | reverse complement strand
AAAAACATTTTCGTAATTGTATTTTTGGGCACTTCTTGTCCAATTATAACTTCCGGTAAGAATTATTTTATCGTCGATTATTGCAAATTTATGGTGCATGTGAGCCTTTGTCAAATCTACCTTTACGGGAAGTAAAGAAGATAAATATCCGACATCTGAGCCTCTGTCTAAACGCTTATCGTTATCGGAAATTATTTTTATTTTTATACCCTCTTTAAGTTTATTTTTCAAAACTTCCACAATACGATTATCGCTAATTGTAAATACGCAAATTTTAATATTTTTTTTTGCATTATTTATTTCTTCGATAATAGCGTCTAAACACTCAAAACCCGGACTGAAAAGTACTTTTTCCATAATATTTTTTATATAAAATTACAAAACATAATTGTCAAAGATAAAAAAATAAAAGTATAGCACGAAATTTGATATATGTAAAGTTTAACAATTAATAAAAATATAAGCTGAACTTATTAAAACGTACAATTATGAAAAATAAAATAAATTTAACAACACTTTTAGCATTATTGTTTTTTCAACAAATTTATTCGCAAGACGAAACACGTTTATTGCGTTTTCCGACCATAAACGACAGTTTGGTTGTATTTACTTATGCCGGCGATTTATATTCTGCTTCGAGTGCCGGAGGTGATGCGGTAAGGCTTACAAGCCATGTCGGAAATGAAATTTTTGCAAAAATTTCTCCGGACGGAAAAACAATCGCTTTTACCGGGCAATATGACGGAAATACTGAAGTTTATACAATTCCGATTTCCGGCGGTGTCCCGAACCGATTGACATACACGGCAACTCTCGGCAGAGATGACCTCGCCGACCGTATGGGATCGAATAATATTGTCATGGGGTGGACTCCGGACAGCAAAAAAATAATTTATCGCTCACGCCGATATTCTTACAATTCTTTCAGAGGTCAACTTTTTACGGTTTCCGTAAACGGTGGTTTGTCGGAAGAAATACCGATTTCGGACGGTGGTTTTTGCTCTTTTTCTCCGGACGGAAAAAAACTTGCTTTTAATTGGATATTCAGAGAGTTCAGAACTTGGAAATATTACAAAGGCGGTATGGCGGACGACATCAGAATATATGATTTTGAAACCGAAACGGTAAAAAAAATCACAGAAAATCCGGCTCAAGATATTTTCCCGATGTGGCACAAAAATGAAATTTATTTTCTTTCCGACCGTGAACGAACAATGAATCTTTATACCTATAATTTAGAAACCGAAGCGACAAGCAAAATTACCGAATTTACCGAATACGATATTAAATTTCCTTCGATAAACGGAAATAAAATAATTTTTGAAAATGCAGGATATTTATATGTTTTCGATATATCGACACAAAAAACGAATAGACTTAAAATTAATATCAATAATGAAAATAATTATTCTCGTCCGAAATATGTTGATGTAAGCAATCAAATAAAATCGGTCGGAATTTTGGGGGATAAAAATATCGCAGTGCAAGCAAGAGGTGATATTTTTGTTACTCCGGCAGGAAAAAACGGAGTTAAAATAAATCTTACAAAAAGTCAAGACGCACACGACAGAAATCCGGCTTGCTCTCCGGACGGAAAATATATTGCTTTTATTTCCGATAAGAGCGGAGAATTTGAAATTTATATTCGTGAACCCAAAGCCGGTGCAAAAGATATTCAACTGACTTTCAACGCTCAAACTTATAAATACAGATTAAAATGGTCGCCGGACAGCAAAAAAATTATCTGGAACGATAAAATGAATCGTCTGCAATATGTCAATATCGAAACAAAAAAAATTATCGAAATTGAAAAATCCGATGTCGGCGAAATAAATCGTTTCAGCTGGTCGCCGGACAGTAAGTATGTCGCTTATGTTTCGCCGACTCGAAAAACACGAAATAAAATTACCCTTTTCGATACGGAAACTCAAGCAAAACACGATATTACAACAGGCTGGCATACAGCTTCGCAACCTACTTTCGATAATACCGGAAAATATTTGTTTTTTACTTCGGCAAGCAATTTCAAACCCGATTACAATAATATAGAATGGAATATTTCATACAAAAATATGAATAAATTATATTTTATACTTCTTTCAGATAAAGATATTTCTCCTTTTTCTCCAAATTATATTAAAGACGAAAAAAATAAACCAAGAAAAATAGATTTTGAGAATATAAGCAGTCGTATTATAGAAATGCCTTTGAAAGCGGGTAATTATTCCGGATTGACGGCTATCGACGATAAATTATATTATATTTTCGGAGGTTCACTGAAAATGTTCGACCTGCAAACAAGTAAGGAAACCCAAATAGCAGAAAATGTAAGTTATTCTTTATCAGGTGATAAAAAGAAATTTTTGTTTCATCAAAAAGGAAAATATTACAAAATGGATATTCCGAAATCAAAAATTACACTCGAAAATCCGATAAATTTAACCGGTTTGGGAATGGTTATAGATTATAAAAAAGAATGGACACAAATTTACAACGAAGCATGGCGACAAATGAGAGATTTTTTCTACGACCCGAATATGCACGGCGTAGATTGGGAAAAAATGCGTGAAAAATATGCAGAACTTTTACCTTACGTAAATTACAGAGACGATTTAACTTACATTATCGGCGAATTAATCGGCGAACTGAATATCGGACACGCTTATGTCGGCGGTGGCGACAGACTGAAAATTCAAAAAATAAAATTAGGACTTCTCGGTGCAAAATACGAAAAAGACGAATCCGGATATTTTAAAATTACAAAAATTTTGAACGGTGCAACTTGGAAAAAAAATGTAAAATCACCTCTTAAAGAAACCGGATTAAATATTTCCGAAGGTAATTATATTTTTGCCGTAAACGGCATTCCGACAAATTCCGTAAATAATATTAACAGTCTGCTTATCGGCACAGCCGGGCAACAAACCGAACTTCTAATAGGAAAAACTACAAATATTTCGCAAGCAAAATCTTTTATCGTAACACCATTATCGAGCGAATCCGATTTGTATTATTATACGAAAATTCAGGAAAATATCAATAAAGTAAATCAAATGAGCGACGGAAAAATCGGTTATCTTCATATTCCTGATATGGGTGCAAACGGATACAACAAATTCAGCGAACTTTTTTATCCGCAACTTCAAAAAGAAGCGTTGATAATAGATGACAGAGGAAACGGAGGCGGTAATGTTTCGCCCATGATAATCGAACGCTTGCGAAGAGAACTTGCTTATTACGGTGTCAGCAGAAATTCGCTTTCGCCGAATACAAATCCGAGAGAAATGCACAACGGAGCAAAAGTTTTATTGCTGAATCAATATTCCGCTTCCGACGGTGATTTGTTTCCGCATCAATTTAAACTTTACGGAATAGGAAAAACAGTCGGAGTTCGCTCGTGGGGCGGAGTTGTA
>JAOZMN010000354.1 GCA_029934265.1 Bacteroidales bacterium | reverse complement strand
ATGCCAAATAATAGTTTAAAAGGGTTTTATGATTATCCGTTTTTTTCGATATTTTATTTATTTCTTGAAAATCATTATAGCTGAAAAAATCATTTTTAATCTGTAAATCCCAAAATGTCATTATATACATTATTGCACGAGGCGAAAAAGAGAGTATTACAGTATCCGGTTTATTATGTTTTTTGAGAAATTTTTCGAGAATATAATACATCTCTATCGGGCTTGCTCCGCCGGATGCGAACATATATGATTTTGGTATTTTATTATTATTGACAGCACAATTTAATCTGCTGTCTCCCAATAAAAGGATATTAATTTCTTTTAATTTGTTGCTGTCATCTATTATGTCTCTTATAAAAATTCTCCTGCAGCTGTTTGCCGAACAATAATATTTTTCAAAATTTGTTATGTATAAAAATATTGTAAATTTTACGAAAAATAAAAATAAAAACAATATTTTAATTATTTTTATAATATCTTTTGACATAAGCACCGGAGTAATATAAGTAATTGATATTGTTTTAAATAACAAAATTGAGTTCAGTATAAAAAGTATATTTTTTCACAATCAGACCCTTAGGGTTTTAAGTAAAAGGCTGCAAATCAAATATTTAGAGCTATTCGATTTTGTTAAATCAAACCCTAAGGGTCTTTTTATACCGAACTCAATTATACAATTAATTTATCACAGTTATTTTAGGAGTTGCTCATAAATACAACAAAGACGCACGTTTGTGCGTCTTTGCAAGATTAATATTTTAATTATTACCCTTCAATTTCTTCAGTAACATCTTCTGCATCTGTTATTTCAGGATTGTTTTTTTCTGTTTCAACGGATTCTCCTTTCAAATAATTTGGAAGTTCCATTCCTGCAAGTTTAAATAAATCTTGAAGTGGGGGAACTGCTCCCATCATACCTTTCATGAAATTTGAAGTTGAATTTCCTGTTCCTTCACCGTTATTTCCGCTGTCCCAAACAGTAACTTTATCAATTTTGATATTTTTAATTGCTTCAACTTGTGTACTTACAAGTTCGGGCAATTTATCTGCTATCATCAACAGAACTGCATCACGAGAATTTTCGCCGGCGGCATTTACAATGCTCTTGAACCCTTCTGCTTGTTTTTTAAGAATTTCAAATCGTCCTTTTGCTTCTGCTTCCATTTCCATGTATGTTGCATCTGCATCACCTCTTGCAATTCTTCTTGTTTTTTCGGCTTCTGCTTCTGCTTCAATTTCAATTTTTTGCTTTTCGATTTCGGCAGGCACTATGATATTTGCTTTTTGAGTCGCTTCTTCTCTTTGAGCACGCTTAAGTTCGGCTTCTCTTTCGGCAAGATATGCAGCTTGTTTTGCTTGTGCTTGATTAATTAACTCGGCAGAAATTGCGATTTTTTTGGCTTCTGCTTCTTTTTTTCTACGGTCAGCATCGGTATTTGCAATAGAAACTTTTGCAGTATTTTCACCCTCTACAGCTTTTGCATTTGCTTCTGCAATAGAAATTCTTTGTAATTGGTCAGCGTCAGCCTCTCCTATTTCAGCTTTTGAATTTGCAGATGCAACTTGTATCCGCCTGTTTCTTTCCGCTTCAGCTTCTCCAATCAATGATTTTGAGTGTGCATCTGCTACCTGAATACGTTGTTCTCTTTGTGCTTCCGCCTGTCCGATTTCTCCATCTCTCATTTTTTCGGCAACTTGTATTTTTGCATCATTCACTGCTCCGGCGGTTGCTTCTTTACCAAGTGCTTCGATATAACCGGCATCATCTGTAATATCGGTTACGTTTACGTTTATAAGTTTTAGTCCGATTTTTCTTACTTCATGCTCTACACTGCTCGAAACATTTGTAAGGAATTTTTCACGGTCTGCATTAATTTCTTCAATGTCCATTGTTGCAATTACCACACGAAGTTGTCCGAAAATAATATCAGCTGCAAGATGTCTGATTTCCGCTTGTGTGAGTCCAAGCAAACGTTCGGCGGCATTTTGCATTACTCCGGGTTCGGTAGATATTCCGACCATGAATCGAGAAGGTACATTTACACGAATATTCTGCTTACTTAAAGCGTTTTGTAAATCGACTTCTATCGGTATCGGAGTTAAATCCAAAAACTGATAATCCTGAATTACCGGTATTACAAATGCAGCCCCGCCGTGAATACATTTAGAAGCGGCATCTTTTGTGCCGACTTTTCCGTAAATTACGAGTATTCTGTCCGAAGGACAACGTTTATAACGTTTTATAACAAACATTATAAATCCAAGCGACAGCAGGATTATAACAAATACAAAAATTAATGGTTCCATAAATTTAGTTTTTAAAGGTTTAATGATTAAATTATAATGGTACAATGATATAATGCGATTATTTTCTATCTTTTTTTACGAACTATCAAAGTATCATCTCCGAAAATTTCAATTACTTCTACGTGTGTACCGGTTTTAATATCTTCCGATTCTTCAGTTACGGCATCTAATGTTCGTAAAGAACTTTGTACTACTATTTGTATTTTACCGTTTCCTTTCTTTTTTGCGGGTATTGTCAGGTAAACCTCTCCGGTTTTTCCTATCGCATTACTCATTTTGAGTGTTCCGCTTTGTTGTAATTTTATTAATAAATAAAATACCCAAGCTGTAAGAAACATCATTATCAGACCGGCACTTACCGATATTACTATAATAATCCAAGTTGATACAATACCGTATTTCAGAGCTACAAGTCCACTCCAGCCGAAAATCATTAAAAATGAAATTATAGACTTGGGAGACAATAAATTAAAACCGGCTCCGTGGTCTAAATCAATATCTCCACCGGAATCAAAGTCCATATCATCGGCATCGGCACCTATTGCCTGCAAAATAAGTTGTACCAAAAAAACAAGTGTTGAAGGTAGTGCTGACAGCCAGTAAATTTTTTGTATCAAAGACAATGCTTCCCACCAATTAGACATATCCATAATTAATAAAGTTTATTAAATTAAGGTCTCGGACCTTTTTAATGTTGCTTATGTACTCGTGTAAAATTACTATAATCAGCAAGCAAATGTATAAAAACTTATATGTTCAGACCTCCGTCTGTTTTAATACTTTTAGTTGTTATGTGTCTGACAATTAACGACTTGCATCTGGTTTGCAATAATTGGACTTAACAAATATACACAACTTAAAAAGCCTTGATTTCAGTAATTTACAAATGCAAAGAAACTATGCTTTATAACGAAAATTAATTAAAACGCTAAAAATAAAACACTTACAAAAACAAACAACGTCCAGTTTTTTAGCCCTCATTTTTGATGTCTGGAGTAGTTTATTATTTCATTTTCACTTAGTGTAAAAAAATAAAAACAGACCGAAGTCTGTTTTTATTTATAAGTCTAAATCTGAAAACCAAATTCACTTTAATTACTTATCAATTCCTG
>JAOZMN010000353.1 GCA_029934265.1 Bacteroidales bacterium | reverse complement strand
TCGAACCTGCAAATGTAACCGACTGCGGAAACCCCGATTATGTAATTACCAAAGGAAAAATTCCTATCGGATTTATTGAAGCAAAAGATATTGGCAAAGACCTCAAAAGCAAGCAATACAAAGAGCAATTCGACCGCTACCGCAAGGCATTGGATAATCTGATAATTACCGATTATACATATTTTCTGTTTTATGAAGGTGGTGAGTTGATACATGAAATAAGAATTGCCGAAATCGAAAACGGAAAAATAAAAGCAATTCCCGAAAATTTCGTGCAATTTGAAAACCTGATAACAAACTTTTGTACTTACATTGGGCAAACTATCAAATCGAGCAAGAAACTTGCAAATATGATGGCTTCCAAAGCCCGACTTTTACAAGTGATACTCGAAAATGCAGTAAGTTCCGATGAAGAAAAACAAGAAAACTCATCTATAAAAGCACAGTACGAAACTTTCAAACAAATACTTATACACGACCTTACACCCAAAGCCTTTGCCGATATTTACGCACAAACATTGGCTTACGGAATGTTCGCCGCACGTTTGCACGATGATACTCTCGAAAATTTCAGCCGACAAGAAGCTGCCGAACTTATACCGAAAACTAACCCTTTTTTGCGTAAACTGTTCCAGTATGTAGCCGGCTATGATATTGACGAACGAATAAAAACCACAGTCGATAATCTTGCTGATGTTTTCAGAGCTGTGGATTTGCAGGAACTACTTAAAAATTTCGGAAAAAGTACACAAACACAAGACCCGATAATACATTTTTACGAAGATTTTTTAACTGCCTACGACCCCAAACTGCGAAAAAGCAGAGGAGTTTGGTACACACCCGAACCTGTTGTTAAATTTATTGTTCGTGCCGTTGATGATATACTGAAAACAGATTTTAACCTTAAAGATGGACTTGCTGACACTACAAAGACCAAAATTAAAGTAAAAGTACAAGGCAAAAATAAACCGGTAGAAAAAGAAGTACACAAAGTACAAATTCTCGACCCTGCCACCGGTACGGGAACATTTCTTGCCGAAGTAGTGAAATACATTTACAACAAACGCTTTAAGGCTATGCAGGGAGTTTGGAGCAGTTATGTAGAAAACGACCTGATACCCAGACTAAACGGTTTTGAATTACTGATGGCTTCCTACGCTATGGCACATCTGAAACTAGATATGCTTTTGGCTGAAACAGGCTACAAAGCCACAAAAGACCAACGTTTTAATATTTTCCTTACCAATTCTTTGGAAGAACACCACCCCGACAGCGGAACTCTGTTTTCGCAATGGCTTAGCCAAGAAGCAAACGAAGCAAACCGCATAAAACGTGATACGCCTGTAATGGTAATTTTGGGAAATCCGCCTTATGCCGTTAGTTCGAGCAATAAAGGCAAATGGATACAAAATTTACTAAAAGATTACAAAAAGAACTTGAATGAGAGAAATATTCAGCCGTTATCAGATGACTATATTAAATTTATCCGCTTTGGTGAGCATTTCATTAATAAAACAGGAGAAGGAGTTTTAGCATATATTTCAAACAATAGTTTTATTGATGGAATAATTCATCGACAAATGCGAAAACATCTTTTAGAAACTTTTGATGAAATTTACATTTTAAATTTACATGGAAACGCTAAAAGAAAAGAAATTGCTCCCGATGGAAGTCCTGATAAAAATGTATTTGACATAATGCAAGGAGTTTCAATTAATATTTTTGTAAAGAAATCAAAAAATATAAAATCAGGAAAAATATTTCATTTTGATTTATATGGAAAACGAGATGATAAGTATAATTTTCTTAATAAAAATTGTTTAAATTCTATTAATTGGGATAAGCTAAAAAACAGACAGCCTGATTTCTTTTTTACTAAAAAGGAATTTAAACACGAAGCTCAGTATATAAAAGGTTTCTGTATAAATTCTCTTTTTAAAATATATTCCGCAGGAATACAATCAAAAAGAGATAGTCTGTTTTATGACAGTAATAAAATTAAATTAAAAGAAAGGATTAAATATTTATTGAGTAATGAAAGCTATATTGATAATAAATTTATATCCGAGTTTAATATAAAGGATTCATCATCTTATAAAATTACAAATAAAGTAAAGCTTAAAGAATTTAATAAAAATCATATAATACAAGCTGACTTTAGACCATTTGATAAAAAATACATATATTATGATATTAATTTGATAGGTAGAGCTTTTTATAAAACAATGCAACAGCTTAAACACGAAGACAACTTAGGGCTTGTTGTTTCTAAACAATGTATAAATGATTTTCGATATGTCTTAATATCTAATAGTATTTGTGATATGAATCTCATATCGAATGCTGGATCTTTTGGGGCTGGTTTTTCTTTCCCCCTATATCTATATCCTTCTAATTATACTCTTTTTTCTTCAAATTTGAATAATAAAAAAAACATATTAAACAAAAATTTAGAAGAGGCACAAAGTAATTATAATAAAATTAAAAAATACTTTAGTAATACAGTAAAACCTTTTTATGAAAATTTAGACAATCCCGATGATGCACATTTAAAACTTTATGAAGAACATCAAGCAACACTTGAAGAAGCAAAAACAAGTGTTGAAATTTATGAAACCAAGATATTAGAATTAAATAATACATCTGAAGAAAATATCGAATCGGAAAGAGTCCCAAATCTAAACATGGAAATTGTTGATAAAATAGAGGAAAAACTTGATATTACATTTGTTCCCGAAAAAATAGAAGATAGTTGCGAGCTTACAATAGGAGCTACTTTTGCCCCTATTGATATTCTCGATTACATATATGCCGTTCTGCACAGCCCTGCATACAGAGAAAAATACAAAGAATTTCTAAAAATAGATTTTCCGAGAGTTCCATATCCAAAAAATACGGAAATATTTTGGCAACTTGTAAAACTCGGCAGTGAAATTCGCCAAATCCATTTATTGGAAAGTCCGAAAGTAGAAGAATTTATAACAAGCTACCCAAAAGACGGCACAAACCAAGTAACAACAAAAATAGCCAAAAAAGACTGGGTACTAACCGACAAAACCACCGGCAGAATTTGGATAAACGACCAACAATATTTCGATAATATCCCCCTTGTTGCATGGAATTTCTACATAGGAGGCTACCAACCCGCCCAAAAATGGCTCAAAGACCGCTCCCCCAAAAAAGGTCAGCCCGGCAGAACCCTAAGTTTTGATGATATTTTACACTATCAGAAAATAATAGTCGCCCTTACCGAAACGGATAGGATAATGAAAGAGATTGATAAAATTGGGATTGAATAGCAAAAGTAAATTGAAATTTATTTCGTAAACCCTGCATATTTCTGTTGCTTTTAAACTGATATTTAGCAATGTATATTTCAATTGAAAAGTACCCGGTATTCCGGTTGAAAAGTATCCACTAA
>JAOZMN010000052.1:4193-12543 GCA_029934265.1 Bacteroidales bacterium | reverse complement strand
ATATTGATTTCCCTACAACAGCAACCACTCTGTCAATCGGAACAATATCTTGTGCTTCCGTAAATTTGAAAAAAAATATAAGAAAAATTACCAAAAATATGTTGTTGTTTTTCACTTTTTATTTTCTTAATGAATAAATTAAGGTTTTTAATACTCTATGTTTTAAAATTATAAATCTAAAATCACTTAGCTGTTATTTTTACGTTTTTGTTATCTACGGCATTATTGTAAATAGTATTTTCGAGTTCTTCGACAATTTCAATTTTTCTTTTATTTAGAATCACACTTTTAATTTGTTCTTTTACAAATTTCAGAGGCTTTTTTTGTCCTTTTAAGCGATATTCATATATTTTAATAAAATAATAATAATCATCGTCTTGTGTTTGTATGTAATCATTTGCTTTAAGAATAATTTCAGGTTTGGCTATTTTGAGAGGTAACATATTGGAAATTTCAAAAAAGAAAACCCAATCATTATTGAAATTACTGTAACTTTTTATATTTTCTTTACAGTAAATAAGTAAATCTTTCGGAGCTTCTTCTTTTGAAAAAAAAACTTTTTTAAATTCATATATATTATTAGAATTTTTGGGAATTTTAATAAACAGGGCTTTTACGGCCTCTCCGTTCATAACAAAGCTGTTTACATTATTTTTATAATATGTTTCAACTTGGTTATCAGTAACATTTGTATCTAATTTTTCTTTTATAAATTCTTGTTTGTATCTGTATATCAATAAAGAAGCTCTGTAATCTGCTACGTTTTTTTCTACATCTTTTTGTTTCTCGGAAAGATTAAGCTCTGCTTTGTTAAGCATAAGTTGTTTTTTTACCCACAAATCAATTTTATTTTTCACGATAACCGCACTGTCCTTTGCCGTCATTCCTTCGATTGCAAGTTCCTTAAAGTCTTCGAGATAAAGATAATTATCGTAAACTTTGGCAATTACGGTTTTTTCGGTTTCCGCTTCGTTTTCGTTGCATGATAAAATAAAGAAAAATATCGGTATCAATAATATATATATATGTTTCATGGGTTTATTGCATTTTTTATTAAGGTCTTTGACCTTTTTGATGAAGTAAAAATTGGATTTGTAAGTACTATAGTATAAATTTTTCCGTATAAGTGTTTGTATAATAATCATATTATCAATACATTACAAATACGGTTTTACCCCATTAAATAGGTCGAAGACCTTAAAATTTAACTTTGGCAAAGTTTTTTGAGTGCATAACAAAATCAAAGACTTTCAATGTTTTTACACATTATATTTATAACAGAATGCGTAAAAGCAACGTAAAAAAGTCGCAGACCTTATTTAATTCCGTCTAAAACGTCTTTGTTTACTTCGACTTTATATTTTTTTCGGAGTTCTTTAATCCATTTTGTGTCCAAATAATTTTGATAATCGGCTATAATAATTCCTTTTATTTGGTCGAATGATTTTTCGCCGATTTTTTCGATTTTATTTAAAGCAATTATTACATTTTCGTTTTTGAGCAATACAAATTTTTGATTTTCGATTATTTTTCCGTTTTTCTCGAGTTCAAAAACCTTGTCGGCATATTTATTTTCTCCTTCGGAATAAGTTTTTGCTTCCAATAATTTTAAAGTATTTTTTCCTTTTGAAATTTTATTGACAATTTCTTCATCAGTTAAGTTATCCGATTTTTTAGATGTCAATATCGGTTTTGCTTTATTTAATGCTTTTTTCCCTGAATATTCAAAAATTGACAAGTCTAATTTTACCATGCCGGCATAATCTTTTTTTCTGCTTTGATAGAATTTTTTTAAACCGATTGTATCTTCCACAGCTTTACGCCACACAACGCTGTCCGTAATATCAAAAAGTAAAATACCTGCATAATATTCATTTATAAGATATTTATATTCAGGATATTTTTCGGGTAATGTTTCAATTTCCGCATCGACAAGTGTTTTATAAATAAAATCATTATAAATTTGAGTTATATAAGTTTTCAAGTCTATTGATTTTTGTTTTTTCTGACTGTTTTCTATAAAATTTGCAAAATCGAGTTCGTTAAAAATAATTTTCTTTTGACTATCCTGTCCACTTTTTATTGTAAATAAAGATTTTGTAAAAGCATCTTCATTTTTTATTTCCCATTTTGCATCAAAAACTGTACTGTCTAATTTCTTAAAGAGGTCTTTTGGATTTGAAATTTCTTTAAAATCAAATTCTTTTTTTAATTTTCTCAATACGTATTCTTTGGCTTCTTCCTGCATTTCAGGGTCTCTGCCTATCATTTCTTTTATACTTTTTTCGGATTCTTTGTAGGAGGGATAATCTTTAGTATCTGCTAATTTAATTATGTGCCAACCGAACATTGTTTTTATTGGTTTAGTAATTTCTTCTTTTTCTTTTAAACTGAAAGCCGCTGTTTCAAATTCCGGCACCATTCTTCCGGTAGTAAACCAAGGCAACTCTCCTCCCTTGTTGGAGGTTCCTTTGTCGTCTGAAAGTTTTACTAAGTTTTCAAATTTTTCGCCCTCTTTAATTTTTGCATAAATACTGTCTATTTTATGTTTTGCAAGTTCTTGTTCTTCTTTGCTTGCATCTTGCGAAGCGAGTATCATAATATGCTTAACTTTCACACTTCCGAGAGCTTCTCTTTTGTCTATTACTTTTACGATATGGTATCCGAATTTGGTTAATATAGGGTCAGAATATTTGCCTGTTTTATCGTCAAATGCAAATTCTTGAATTTTAAAAGGTATTTTTGCCGCTGCCATATACCAAAAATGTCCTTTTGTGCGACTTGCTGATTTGTCATCGGAAACTTCTGCTACAATTTTCTCGAAATCTTCTCCTTTATCTAATCTTTTTTTGATACCAAGAGCTTTCTTGTAAGCAATATTTCTTGTTTTTGCATTTGCTCCTTTGGCAACTTTAATTAAAATATGGTCGAATTTAAACTCCGTTTTATTTCGTTCGTAAGCCCTTTCCATTTGTTTTTTGACAATTTCGTTTTCGGAGATATAATTTTTTGCAAGTTGATATTTATAACCTGCATATTCATCTTTAAAAACATTACCGGTATCCATTTTAAGATTCTGTGCTTCAAGGACTTTCAATTTAAAATTGATATAAAGTTCAAGATATTCATTTACATCTTTCTTTTCAAAATCCGAACTGTTATTCTTCTTATAAATATGAAGAAATTCATCAACGCCGATTTTTTCTCCTCCGATTTCTAAAAGTGTTTTATTGTTCTGGGCTTGAGCCGAAAAAATGAATAAAAACAAAACGATAAGTAAGCTTAAATTTTTCATATATATATAATTAATTTTTGAAATTATAAAACTTTGAAGTTCTTAATCCTCAGAGTATTATGTTAATATAACATTTGTATTACAATTCTTGAGTTTGGTCTAAAAAGTATATTTCTTCGCAATCAGACCCTTAGGGTTTTAAGTAACAAGCTGTAAATTAAATATTTAGATTTGTTAAATTTTGTTAAATCAAACCCTAAGGGTCTTTTTAGACCGAACTTATCCTTAAATAAAAATATTCATTTGTTAATTGAACAATTTATCTGCTGTAATTTGGTGCCTCTCTTGTAATTGTAACATCGTGCGTATGACTTTCATTGAAACCGGCACTTGTTATTTTTACAAATTTTGCTTTATTAAGTTGTTTTATATTTTTTGCTCCGCAATATCCCATTCCTGCACGTAAACCTCCGACAAGCTGATATATAACTTCGCTTAAATCTCCTTTAAACGGTACTCTTGCCGATATTCCTTCCGGAACGAGTTTTTTAATATCGTCTTCCACGTCTTGGAAATATCTGTCTTTTGAGCCTTTTTGCATTGCTTCTATCGACCCCATTCCTCTGTACGACTTAAATTTACGTCCTTGATATATTATTGTATCGCCGGGCGACTCCGCTACACCGGCAAAAAGCGAACCTGCCATTACACTTGAGGCTCCTGCTGCTATTGCTTTTACAATATCGCCGGAATATCTTAAACCTCCGTCTGCAATAATCGGAATATTGGTAGCTTTCAGGGCATCGGCAACATTATATATTGCTGAAAGTTGCGGAACTCCCACGCCTGCAATTATACGTGTTGTGCAGATAGAACCGGGACCAATTCCTACTTTTACTGCATCGGCTCCGGCATTTGCAAGGTCTATTGCGGCTTCCGGCGTGGCGATATTTCCGATAACAACATCAATACCTTTATATTTTCTTTTGGTTTCTTTCAGTATTTCGATAACTCCTTTGGAATGTCCGTGTGCGGTGTCTATCACAAAAGCATCTACCCCGACTTCTTTGAGTGCGTCCATTCTTTCGAAAGTATCGGCGGTAACTCCGAGTGCGGCGGCAACTCTCAAACGTCCCTTGTTGTCTTTGCACGAATTGGGTCTGTCTTTTGCTTTTGTTATGTCTTTGTAAGTTATCAAACCTACGAGTTTATTGTTATCATCGACAACCGGCAATTTTTCTATTTTATGTTTTTGAAGTATTCCTGCTGCTTTTTCTAAATCGGTGCTTTGCGAAGTAGTAACAAGATTTTCGGAAGTCATTACATTCTTAACAGGTTGCTGCAAATTTGTTTCAAAACGCAAATCTCTGTTTGTTACAATTCCGACAAGGTTATTTTTATTGTCCACAACAGGAATACCGCCTATTTTATGCTGTTTCATCAAAGCCATGGCAAATTCGACTTTCGCACCCGGAGTTATTGTTATCGGGTCGATAATCATTCCGTTTTCGGCTCGTTTCACCTGTTTTACTTGATGTGCCTGATTTTCTATACTCATATTCTTATGAACTACTCCGATTCCGCCTTCTCTTGCTATTGCTATTGCCATATCAGCTTCTGTAACGGTATCCATTGCTGCGGAAACGATAGGTGTGTTCAGAATTATATTTCTGCTGAACTTGGTTTGTATGTTAGTTTCTCGCGGTAAAATTTCCGAATATGCGGGAATTAATAAAACATCATCGAAAGTTAAACCTTCGGACAGTATTTTTTCTGTATAAAATGACATCGACTTTGGTTTAGGATTAGATAAAAACTTAAATTAAACAGGGCTTTTGTAAGTTCGTTTATAATTTAGCCGGTAAAATTACAAAAAAAGACATCATTTTGTGTTAAATTTATCTAAAATCACAAAATTTAATTTTTTTAACGAAAAAAGTGTATATTGCTTGAAATTTTAATTGCCGTGAAAAAAGAATTTACTTCAAAGATATTCAAAACAAATAAGACCCGATATATTTATAAAATGATTATTTTTGTTATCGGAGCTTTTGTTATTTTTGAAGGTTCTGTTTTGATTTTTGTTGATGTAAACGGAGAATTAAAAGATATAAGAATGCTTGGATCTTTACTGACGGCATTGTTATTGTACGTCAGTTTTGTTTGGATTTTAAATATGAGTTGGTCGAAAAAGAAAGATTTTAAACTTGAAAAATTAGAGAGAACCGTAATAGTTTTAATTATTTCGTTAATGAAAAAAGAATTGAACGAAAAATTTTATAAGAAGGATTATTTTTATGTCGTAAAACATTTTTTTAAAGCATACAATAACGAAGACTTAGAGAGGGTATATAATGAAATTGTAAAATATGATTTTTATGATATTCCGAAAGTTTGTAATTTTATAAAAAAATATCCGTCCAAAGTTAAAATTTATGTTATTAATATACTTTTGGTAATAGCTTCCGGCGATAAATTTATTACGTTAAATGAAAAAAGTTTTATCCGGGATATAAAAAACAGGCTTGAAGTAAATGATAAAAATTTCACATATTATTATAATTTGCAAATAAAAAAAGGCATAAGAGAGGAACAAGAGCAGATTTTTATTCCGAGTATATATACTGATAACCGCAAATTAAAAAAGGCTTATGAAACTCTCGGATTAAAAGAGACGGATAAATTTTTCCGGGTCAAGAAAAAGTATAGAAAACTTGCTAAAAAATATCACCCTGATACAAATGAAAATCCGGACGATGCTCATTCTTTCCTTAAAATATCGGAAGCGTACAAAATTATCAAGGAAATAAAAAAATAAATTCCACAATTTAAAATTACATGAATAAATACAGTCAAATTCTTACAAAATATTGGGGCTATCCTGATTTTCGTTCGATGCAGGAAGATATTATCAAATCTGTTGCGGAAGAAAAAAAAGATACTCTCGGACTGTTACCTACAGGAGGCGGAAAATCTATTATTTTTCAGGTGCCGGCTTTGGCAAGCGAAGGTATGTGCCTTGTAATTACTCCTTTGATTGCGTTGATGAAAGACCAAGTTGCAAACTTAAAACGAAGAAACATAAAGGCTTGTGCTATTTATTCCGGAATGTCGAAACGTGAAATAGACATTGCCTTGAATAATGCTGTTTTTGGTGCTTATAAATTTTTGTATCTCTCGCCGGAAAGACTTGGAACGGAATTATTTTTACATCGTTTGCCGGATATGAAAATAAATTTAGTAGCTATAGATGAAGCTCATTGTATTTCGCAATGGGGTTATGATTTTCGTCCTGCATATCTGCAAATTTCCGAAATAAGAAAATATATTCCCGACATTCCATTTCTTGCTCTTACTGCTACTGCTACAAAGAGGGTCGCTGATGATATACAAGAAAAACTTGCTTTTAAAGAAAAAAACTTGTTTAAAAAAAGTTTTGAACGTAAAAATTTGATATACATAGTCAGGGAAGTTGAGGACAAGTTTAAATACTTGTTGAGAATATTGCAAAAAGAGCAAGGAACGGGAGTTGTATATGTAAGAAGTCGAAAAAAAACCTTTGAAATTGCAAAATTTTTATGTGAAAATAATATTTCTGCTGATTATTATCATGCAGGAATAGATGCCAAGCAAAAAGATTTGAAACAAGAAAACTGGATGTCCGATAAGATTCGTATAATAGTTTCGACAAATGCTTTTGGAATGGGAATTGATAAATCTGATGTGCGGGTGGTGGTACATATGGATTTGCCGGATTCTCCCGAAGCATATTTTCAAGAAGCGGGACGAGGAGGAAGAGACCAAAAAAGAGCCTATGCAATTTTACTTTTCAATAAAAAAGATATTATTAATGCAAAAAAAAGAGTTGATACAAATTTTCCGGACAGGGATAAAATAAAAAAAGTTTACAATTCAATTCACAATTATTATCAAATTCCGGTCGGAGAGGGAAAGATGTTGATAAAAAATTTTGATATACGTGATTTTTGTAAAAAATTTAAATTTTCCATTAGTCTTGTACACAGTAGTTTGAAGTTGTTGCAGCAAGAGGGCTATATGGATTTTACCGAAGATACTTTTATTAGTTCAAAAGTTATGTTCAACGTAAAAAGAGAAGATTTATATAAATTTCAGGTCGCAAATTCATTTTACGATAGTTTTTTAAAACTTCTGCTTCGCAGTTATACCGGACTATTTTCAAAATATGTAGCAGTAAATGAAGATAAATTAGCGAGGAAAGTAAATTCAAAACCGGAAATAATTTTCAAATATTTAGAGGCTTTGAGCAAAGTCGATATTATAACATATATTCCTCAAAGACGTAAACCGTTTATTGTTTTTACGGAAGAACGTTTAAAAAATATCACTTTATCAAAAGAAAATTATAAAGCCAAAAAGCAACGATATATTTCCCGCATGGAAGCAATGATACATTATGCAGAAAGTACGGCAAAATGCCGAAGTAAGATTTTGCTTGCCTATTTTGGTGAAACCGATGCAAAAAGATGCGGACAATGCGATGTATGCCGACGACGTAACGATTTGAATATGAGTAGATACGAATTTGATATAATTCTCGAAAAAATAAAATTACTTTTACGAAAAAAAGAATGTAATATTCAAGAAATAGTAGATTGCTCCGAGTCCGACGAAAAGAAAACCGTAAAAGTACTGCAATGGCTTATCGAGAATGAAAAAGTTGTAAAATTATCGGCAAATTGCTTTAAATGGGCGGATTGATTTTATTTTTTTCCGAAACAATATAAATAACCGTTTCGGCAAGCCACATAAACTCTCCCGTCCACAGCTATTGGAGTTGCATCAATTTCGAGCGATTTTGTTTTGTCGAGAAGCTCTAATTTATTTTCGATAAAATTTATTTTGTACAAAAAAATACCCTTATCTGTTGCTGCAATAATTTTATCTTCTATTATAATAGGTGTCGAAATTGTACCGACTATTTTTTCATCAAACAGTAATTTCGGAACTTTGTATTTTGTTTCACCATCAGGAGCAATACTTGTTTTTGTGCTGTCGATTATTTGATGATTTATAACATATAAATGTCCTGTAACATCAACAAAAACAGCAATCTTTGGTTCATTATTTTTTGCT
>JAOZMN010000052.1:0-4183 GCA_029934265.1 Bacteroidales bacterium | reverse complement strand
ACCGAACCGATAATTCCGCCTTCCCAGTGATACCATTTTTTATTTTCGGTAGGAAAAAACCAAACTACTTGTTCATCGCCTTCTTTTTCGGGATTTAATTTCAGCACACCGCCTTGTCCGGGCATATATTGTTTTTCGACAGCAATAATTATACAGTTATCATCAGTAACAGGCGGACTTCCGTTCATATCGGTTCCCGTATAAAAATCAAAATCATTTTTACCGGTTTTGATATTATATCCGTAAACGTGTCCGGAGCCGGAGGGTGTGAAAATCCTGTTATTAAGCAATGCCGGCGAAGATTCCGAAACTAAATCACTTCCGTGCAAAAGGGTATCGTTTTCATTATAATAAAGAATTTCTTTATAAATTTCGGGTTGAAAAATGCCGTCTTTTAATTTGCAATTTTTTACATCGGGACTGAAAACGGTAAAAATTCCGTTTTCCAAAGCAAGGTATGCGGTGTCTTTATGAACTAAAACAGAGCCATCTGCATCTCGACTGTAGGAATGCGTTTTTTTGACGTTCAAACGCCAAAGTTCCTTACCCGAAATATATGAAATCGCTCGTAAACTTGGTATTATTTTGGTTTCTTTTACCGAATTTCCAACTCCGAGGCGACTGCCTTGAATAATTACATATCGTTCTTCGATTTTTTCGGCTTTGGTATTTATCCAAATAGTAGGAGAGCCTTTTAAAATGTCATCAAATTTGTATTCCCAGACAATTTTTCCGGTTTTTGCTTCAATTTTTTTCAAATTGTAATCAAAAGACGGCTGAATTAAATAATCCTTTCCTTTTTCTCTTATAAATAAAGGCTGTCCCGTCCAACCTGCACCTTTCCAGATTTTTTGTTTCCCGTAAGCGGGACTAAGTCCCTCTCCGAGATAGATTTTCCAAAGAGTATCTAATTTTTCGGGGGATTTATTTCCGTAAAAATTACGTTTTTTGTTTCCCAAATATGTAGATATTACAATTTCGATACTGTCTTGAAGAAGTACTTTGTTTTCAGATGCTTGTAAAGAAAATTCCGAATCAGGATATTTTTTCAGGAATTTATTGTAAGCCTCTATGGTGTTTTTAGTTTTTGCTTTTTCGTAACTTTTAATAATTTTTTCGGGATTTTGTCCGAAAGCAATGAAATTCAGCAATAATAAACTTGGCAATATGTATTTTTTAAGCATTTTTTTCTAATTTTTATCGGAAATTTTGGTTTCCTGTTTATGAAAGCTCAATTCAATTTTTCCGAAATATACTTTGCCGTATATGATTTTTTACATTTTACGAGTTCTTCCGGTGTTCCGGAAAAAATAAGTTCTCCGCCGGCTTCTCCGCCTTCCGGACCGATGTCTATGACATGGTCTGCCGATTTTATAATTTCCGGATTATGTTCTATCACTATTAATGAATGTCCGGAATCCAACAGAGCGTTAAAAGCCGAAAGAAGTTTATTTATATCGTGGAAATGCAAGCCGGTAGTCGGTTCATCGAAAATAAAAAGTGTTTTTTTGCCTCGCTTTTCTTTTGCCAAAAAAGAAGCCAATTTTATACGCTGACTTTCCCCTCCGCTCAATGTATTGGACGACTGCCCGAGTTTAACATAGCTCAAACCGACATCTACAAGCGGTTTTATCCTGTCTGAAATTTTCTTTGCTTCTTTACCAGAAGAAAAAAACTTATATGCTTCATTGACAGTTAATTCAAGAATATCAAAAATATTTTTTCCTTTATATTTTACATTCAGAACATCATCTTTAAAACGTTTTCCTTTACAATTTTCGCAAACCAAATGCACATCTGCCATAAATTGCATTTCGACTTTTATTTCACCTTCGCCGGAACAAGTTTCGCAACGTCCACCTTCCACATTGAACGAAAATGACGACGGTTTAAAGCCTTCTATTTTTGCCGCTTGTTGAGTTGCGAAAAGATCTCTGATTTCATCGAAAGCCTTTATGTAAGTAACAGGATTAGAGCGAGATGATTTGCCTATCGGGTTTTGATTAATAAATTCAACAGCTTCTATCATTTTTATATCGCCTCGCAAAGTTACATATTCGCCGGTTTTTGTTCCGTACCCGTTAATTTGCTTGCTTAGTGCAGGATACAAAATATCTTTAACCAAAGATGATTTTCCCGAACCGCTTACTCCGGTAATTACAGTAAGCACGTTTAAAGGTAATTTAACATCAATATTTTTGAGGTTATTAGCCTTTGCACCAACTACTTCTATATAATTATTGTGTTTTCGTCTGTGCGAAGGAACAGGAACGCTCATTTGTCCTGTAATATATTTTACTGTCAGCGAGTTAGTCGTTTTCCCGACTTTTTTTATATCATCGAAATTTCCTTGAAAAACAAGCTCACCGCCATGAGTTCCGGCAAGCGGTCCTATGTCAATAATTTGGTCGGCTGCTCTTATAATGTCTTCATCGTGTTCAACTACAAGAACGGTATTTCCTGCGTCTCGAAGTTGTTTGAGAACTTTTATAAGCAGTTCTGTATCACGAGAATGCAAACCGATACTTGGTTCATCGAGAATGTAAACCGAGCCGGTAAGACTGCTTCCGAGCGAGCTTGCCAAATTTATTCTTTGCGATTCGCCTCCGGAAAGTGAAGACGATAAACGATTTAATGTCAGATAATTAAGTCCGACATCTGTAAGATATTGTAATCTGTTTTGTATTTCGAGAACTATCCTTTTTGATATTTCTTTTTGCCGGTCGGTGAGTTTTATATTATCGAAAAAAGTTTTTAAATCCTTTATAGAAATATTTACAAGTTCGGAAATTGATTTTCCGGAAATTTTCACGTAAGATGCTTCTTTTTTTAGTCGAGTTCCGTTACATTCGGGGCATAAAGTTTTTCCTCTGTACCGAGAAATCATAACTCGATACTGAATTTTATGACTTTGAGCTTCTATCATCTTAAAAAAAGCATACAGTCCTTCAAAATATTTATTTCCGTTCCAAAGTATATTTTTTTGCTCTTCGGAAAGTTCATAATAAGGTCTGTGTATCGGAAAATCGAATTTGTCGGCAACATTTATAAATTCTTCTTTGTACCAACTCATTTTTTCGCCTCGCCAACAGGCAATTGCATTTTCGTAAACAGAAATATTTTTATTCGGCACAACCAAATCTTTGTCTATACCTATTGCGTTTCCGAAACCGGAACAAGTCGGACAAGCACCCAAAGGGTTGTTAAAACTGAAAGTATGAACGGTCGGAATTTGAAATTCGATGCCGTCGGCTTCAAATTTATTGGAAAAACTACGCTCCGTAACATTTCCGGACTTATCGTAAAATTTAAGAGTACATCTGCCTTTGCCTTCGTAAAATGCGGTTTGTGCGGAGTCGGCAAGACGGCTTAAAGTGTCCTCGTCGTCGGAACTTGTCAAACGGTCTATTACTATAAATATATTTTTATAAGTTTTCGGATTTTTTTTAATGATATTTTCAATTTTGTCGATTTTTCCGCTACGCTCGACTCTCGAAAATCCTTTTTTAAGTTCAATTTCCAAAGTTTCTTTTAAAGTTCTGTTTTCCGGAATTTCCAAAGGGGCAAGCATAATTACTTTAGTTCCTTTCTCGAATGCTGAAACTGAATTTACCACATCGCTAACTGTATCATGCTTTACCGTTTTTCCTGAGACAGGCGAAATTGTTTCACCGGCTCGTGCGTAAAGCAATTTCATATAATCGTATATTTCGGTAGAAGTCCCGACTGTGGAACGAGGATTGCGAGTGTTCACTTTCTGCTCAACGGCAATCGCCGGCGGGATACCTTTTATATATTCCACTTCCGGTTTGTTCATGCGTCCCAAAAACTGCCGAGCGTAGGACGATAAACTTTCAACATATCGCCTTTGCCCTTCCGCATATATGGTATCAAACGCCAAAGATGATTTTCCGGAGCCGGATAAGCCGGTAATTACCGTAAATTTTTCTCTTTCAATTTTAAGGTCTAAGTTCTTTAAATTGTGAACATTAGCTCCTTTAATTTCTATATTTTCGGTAAAAAGGTTATTTTTTTTTTGATTTTTTTTCATTTTTTTGAAACTTTTTAACAAACTCTCCGTATAATATAATTGTAAGCTGAGTTTTACAATATTTGAATTGAAAAAACAAAGGTAGATTTAAAAATTTTATTAAAAAAGTTTACAAAAATTTTGTTTTTCAAA
>JAOZMN010000352.1 GCA_029934265.1 Bacteroidales bacterium | reverse complement strand
CTAAGTAAAATGAGAGCAAAAGCAATTAATCCAATTTTAATTTTTCTCATAATTAATTTTTAATTAAATCCCTACCCTTACTAAGAGAATATTAAACATTTATTTGAAAAACAAAAAGGGTGACAAAAAATGTTTGTTTTCAATAATTTTAATACAAAAAATATGCCAATTCTTTTAAATGAAAAATTACCGAATATATAATATTTTTGATTTTTTAATTCAACTTGAATATTAGCATTTTAAACCATATTGATTTTAAACTATTACAAATTGGCTTTTAGTATTTGGAGAATAATTTTGTTAATTCTAAATTTAAAAATATTTTTCAGGAAGTTTAATATTTAAAATAATCACAATAGTAATAAAAATTTGAAAAAGAAAAAAATAATTATTTGCTGCCTATTTATCAATGATTACAAAAAAAAAACATAAACGGCTGACACACAAGGCATTCTTGTGCTTTTGTGTAGAGTGATAATCCCCACAAGTTTGTTTTGCGTAAATTCATAGGGACAATATGAATTGTGCAGAAAAATGTTGAAATCACAACCAACTCTATAATAAACATTTATAGAGTTGGATAATTGTGAAAATTTGTAAGTTGGATTAATGGAGCAAGCCGTATTTAATAATTCGCTGAAATATGATTGTTATTATACAAATGTTGATACGGAAAAACTTATGAATTGTACTTACTAACCATTTTACAATTTAGTATCAGGTGGTTTTAAAGCCTTTTTTACTTTTTTTGTTTTTGAAATTGCTTTTGTTTTTTTCTTGGTTTTACTGATTGGAGTACTTTCTTTTTTCTTTTTTGAAATTGCTTTTGGAATTTTTTTTGTTCTGCTTACCGGTATTGGTTTTTTCTTGATTCCGGCTATAATTTTCGGACGATTAAGTTTATTTTTCAGCTCTTCAATCTTTTTTTCGTACTCTTGAATTTTACTTATTAATTCAGTTTCCGTTTCCGGATAATTTTTTTCATATTCCTTATCTACTCTTATTTTAAAGTCGTTAAGAATATTCATATAATTGATAAATGCCTCATAGGGCGAGTCGTAATTACTGAAATAATCATGAACGGCACCATCTGATTGCAATTTTGTACTCATGTAGTAAAAATGGTCGCTTGTTTGCAAATAAGACCATCTTTTTTGTATTTCCGGTTTGTCGATAAAATTTATTTTTTCGGAAATTTCCGTAAGTTTATTTAATGCGTCTTTTTGCATTTCATTTCCCTTCCAAGCAGTTGTATCTTTCTCGTAATCAGCCCATGAAATAGGATTGACAGTATTAAAAGCAGCTACCGGTTGATGATTTTTCGCTATTTCGGAGGGTGTCGCAAATTCTAAATCGGTTTGGCTTAAAATTGCTTCCGGTAAGTGTTTCAAAAAATCAAAAATTCCTGTTTCTTGTTTTTGATGCTCTCCGAAAGTTTCGTAATCCATAAAAATATTTACAATTTCATCGTTTTTGTCGATTTCGTTCAGCCAGCCGGCAAATTTTTCGCTTGTGAGTGGATATTCTGCCCACTGTTTATCGGAAAAACGAAAAGCAATATCATCACTTAAAGTAAAATTTCGAGTAAGAATTTTCAGTTCCGGTTCCAACACATTATAATAAAGCAAATTCGGACTTTTCCAACCCAAAACGTGTTTTGCACCTTCCGCCAAAATGGCTTTAAAACCCATTTGAGCAATCGTCTCTCCGATTTCATTACTGTAAATAAGCTCCGTATTTCTGAAAACCGAAGGCTTTACACCGAAACAATTTTCTATTTTTTCGGAATGCTTTGTTACTTGTTGCTTAAAATTTTCTTTATCGTACAAAGATACAAGCGAATGCGAATATGTTTCGGCAAGAAATTCTACATTGCCGGTTTTGGCAAGTTGTTTAAAACTATCCAAAACTTCGGGTGCATATTCTTCAAACTGCTCTATTGCCGTACCGCTGACGGAAAAAGCAATTTTAAATTTATTACCGTATTTTTCTATAAGTTCAAAAATTAATTTGTTTGTCGGCAGATAACAATTTTCGGATATTCTTTTTATAATATCTTTATTAAGAATATCATCAAAATATCTTTCACTTTTTCCGATGTCGAAAAAACGATACGCTTTTCTTAATCGGTAAGGTTGGTGAACTTGGAAATATAAGCAAATATTTTTCATGTTATGTTATTTTAAGGTCTTGTTTTTTGTGATTAGTGTACATTCCGTAAAGTCGGTATTTTTACTTGATTCTGCCCCGTAATTATCGTTATGGTTTAAGAATAGGTCGTCCTATCGGACTTGTTTATACAATTATGCAGGTTAAGCACCGATAAATAAATTTCTCGGACTTCTTCGGCTGTTTTTTTCCAAACTAATTTTTCGACTTCCGGTTTGGATTCTTTTTTGAACATTTTAGAAAGTCCTTCGTATTTTATAAGTGCGTGAATTGCGTCTGCCATAGCATCTTCGTCCCAATAATTAACTTTTACGGCATTTTTTAATACTTCCGAAACTCCGGACTGTTTGGATATTATTACAGGAACATTCGACCGCATTGCTTCTAATGGAGAAATTCCAAAAGGCTCTGATATTGAAGGCATTACATATACATCACTTATTGCGAACATTCTTGTAACATCTTCTCCTTTAAGGAAATCGGTAAAATGAAATTTGTCCGATATTTTAAGTTCGGCAGAATATTTTATCATTTTTCGGAATAAATCTCCGCTTCCTGCCATTACAAATCGAACATTATCAACGTGTTTAAGCACTTTTGCGGCTGCTCGTACAAAAAATTCAGGTCCTTTTTGATAAGTAATTCTTCCAAGAAAGGTTACAATTTTTTCATCTACATTTTTTTTATAAATCTTATTTTCTCCGATTTGTGGTTCTACGGCATTGTGTACCGTAATTACTTTATCGGGATTTGTTCCGTATTTATTAATTACAATATTTTTTGTTAAATTACTTACAGTGATAACTTTATCGGCATTTTCCATGCCGGCTTTTTCTATTGCGAATACATTTGTATTGATATTTTTTTCGCCACCTCTGTCAAATTCAGTAGCATGAACGTGAATTACAAGCGGTTTGCCGGATATTTTTTTTGCCGCAATTCCTGCGTGGTATGTGAGCCAATCGTGAGCATGAATTAAATCAAATTCATTTTCGGAAGCTATAACCGAAGCGACTTTTGCGTAATTTGCAACTTCTTGCATTAAATTTACTCCGTAAGTTCCCGAAAATACAAATTTTCCATGTTCATCGACAGTTTTTTCCACCGAAAAATCTACATGAATTTCTTCTTTTATTCCGTCTTTTTCGTAATAGAGTTTTCCTGAAGCATCTATCTTGATATTAGTACTTTCTAAATTTCTTTCTTTAAGAAAAATTTCAAATTGTTCGGGCGACAAATACGGTTGCAATAAAGATTTTACTTCAATA
>JAOZMN010000351.1 GCA_029934265.1 Bacteroidales bacterium | reverse complement strand
GCTGTTGAAACCCTTTCACATTTGAATATCAAAGAAGTTTCTCCGGAAGATTTTTTAAATAAAAATTTTCAAGAAGCTGTTTATTCTCAACTTTCTCCCGGAGATTATGTCGCACGAAAGGACGGTTCGGAATTTAATTTAACACATTTTTTTGAAAATCCGGAGGAATACAAATCGACTTTTTTGCGATATACAAAAGTTACCGATATGTACATTGCTTGTCATTTTTGGGACGAGAAATCACCGAAATTCTTCAGTAAAGAAGAAGCAAAATCTCCTGAATTTAAAATCTCGGTAATTGCCGATGTAAGTTGCGATATTGCCGACCCGATACCCTCAACTTTGCGACCTTCGGAAATTGCCGACCCGTTTTACGGATACAACAAACAAACCGGAGAGGAAGCTGAGGCTTTTGCACCGGAAAGCATAACAGTAATGGCAGTAGATAATCTTCCCGGAGAAGTCCCCCGAGACGCTTCCGTAGATTTCGGAAAAGGATTAATCGACAAAGTTTTCCCTTCGCTTTTTGGAGAAGATACCGATGAAATTATCGAAAGAGCATCAATAACAAAAAACGGAAAACTCGGAAAATATTTTAAATATCTTGAAGATTTTGCAAAATAAACTCAACTTTGTCGCAATTTAACTTTGCCTGAAGTTTTGGAACTTTGGCAAAGTTGTGATGTCGGCAAAGTTAACATAACAATCATAAATGAAATACATAACAAATTATCTTAACGAATTTGTAGAACTTTGCAACGAAATGTCGCCATATTTATTACTGGGCTTTATTTTCGCAGGTTTTTTACACGTTTATATAAAGAAAGAAAAAATAACGAAATTTCTTGGAAAAAAGAACTTTAAATCCGTGCTGAATGCCTCTTTGATAGGCGTTCCTTTACCGCTTTGTTCGTGCGGAGTAATACCTACAGGAGTATCTTTTTCCAAAAACGGAGCTTCAAAAGGAGCATCTGTTTCTTTTCTGATTTCTACACCGCAAACCGGCGTGGATTCCATGCTTGCAACTTACTCTTTACTCGGCTTGCCTTTTGCTATAGTGCGTCCGATAGTTGCCATGATAACAGGAATTTTCGGTGGACTGATTACAAATGTGTCAGATAAAAAAGAACCGGAAATAAAAGAAGAGCCGGAGCAAATTACCGAAGAATTTACAGGAAGTAAAATAAAGAAATTTCTGAATTATGCTTTTGTGGAATTTCTGCAAGATATTTCCAAATGGCTGATAATCGGACTGGCACTTGCCGCATTAATTTCAGTACTCGTTCCCGATGAATTTTTTACGACTTATATCGACAGTCCTATATTGAGTATGCTTATAGTTTTGGTGGCATCAATACCACTTTATGTCTGTGCCACAGGCTCTGTCCCCATTGCTGCAGTACTGATACTTAAAGGACTTTCGCCCGGTGCGGCTTTGGTATTCTTGATGGCAGGACCGGCGACCAATGCCGCAACCATTTCAGTAATAGGAAACAGCATGGGCAAAAAAACACTTTTTGCTTATTTGGCATCAATCATAGGCGGTGCTTTATTTTTTGGTCTGATAATAGATTATTTGTTTCCCGCCGATTTCTTTACTTCGACAATAATGCTTGCACACGAGCATAGTCATTTACTGCCCGATTGGCTGAAAATTGCATCAAGCATAACACTCGGATTACTGATAATTAACGGATTTTTTCAAAAATACAGAACGAAAATCAATACAAATAGCAATAAAATAAAATTAAACGATATGAAAACCATAAAAGTAAAAGTAGAAGGAATGACCTGCAATCATTGCAAATCGAACGTAGAGAATAATTTAAGTAAAATTGAAGGAGTCGACAAAGTACAAGCCGATATAGTAAAAAATACAGTCGAAATTGAAGGAGAAAACATAAATTTGGACGAAATAGAAAAAACAGTAAACGGATTGGGATACAGTTATAAAGGAGTTTTGTAAATTTTAACTTTGCCGAAGAATCTAACTTTGCCAAAGTTTTGGAACTTTGGCAAAGTTGAAATGTTGGCAAAGTTGAAATGTTGGCAAAGTTGAGATGTTGGCAAAGTTAAATTTAACAAATTATAATAAATTGAAATTAAATAATATTTTCCGTATATTTTTGGTTGTTTTGGCGATAAGTGCTATTATTTTTGTGTTTCCTCGCCGAAGCAGTTTTCGTTATGAATATCAAAAAGGCAGTCCTTGGAAGCATGAAAATTTAATTGCAAATTATGATTTTCCGATATATAAATCGGAAAAAGAATATCAAAAAGAAAAGAAAAATTTGCTGTTAAATTTTTACCCTCATTTTAATATTAATACAGAAATATCAAAAAAACAAATAGAAAATTTTGAAACAAATTTTAAAGAATCAGTACAAAAAATATTAGAAAACGACTCTGTTTATTTTTCAAAATCTTCTTTAAAAAAAGAATTTACGGATTCTGCAAATATTTTTAAAGAAGAAATAAAAAATACTCTTGAAAAAATATATTCGTTTGGAATTATCGAAAATTCCGAAATTATCGAGGACGAAATATCAGATACTTTCAAGATAGTTGTTCTGAAAGATAAAATTGCCGAAGAATTTAATTATTCTGAAATTTACACACTCAAAAAAGCATATAGTTTACTGAAAAATAAATTTTCGTCCGATATTCCGAATGAAAATTTTATCGGTATTCCAAGAATTGAATTTGAAAACTACATAAGACCAAATCTGTTTTATAATTCCGAAATATCGGAAAAAGTAAAACAAGATATGCTTTCCGAAATATCGAGGGTGCGAGGAATGGTACAAAAAGGAGAACTTATAATATACAAAGGTGAGCTTGTTGATGAACAAAAATTTCTTGTTCTTAATTCTTTCAAAAAAGAATATGAAAACTCTGCCGGAGAACTTACAAATATAGGAACAATTTTACTCGGACAAATAATTATAGTATTACTTTTATTTACCGTATTGTTTTTTAATATCTTATTTTTTGCACGGAAAATTCTCGACAATACTTTGGAAGTCATTTTTATTTTATTGCTTCCCGTCATTTTTATTTATCTGTATGCCGGATTGAATTATTCCGATAAATTTGACATTTATATAATGCCGATAACCATAATTCCGATAATTATTTCCGGATTTTATTCAGCCCGCATTGGCATTGCCGTTCACACGATTACAATACTTATTATCGGTTTTTTTGTTCCTAACGGTTTCGAGTTTGTACTGATACAATTTGTTGCCGGATATATTGCAACTTATGGAGCTGTTAATTTAAAAACAAGAGGAAATTTGCTTCAAAATGCTGTTTTGATATTTTTTTCATACAGCCTTATGTACACGGGTTTTGAGATAATGCAAGAGGGCAGTTTTTTGCAAATAAATTTATATAAATATCTTTGGTTTGCAGGAAGCAGTATTCTTATTTTGATGTCTTATCA
>JAOZMN010000350.1 GCA_029934265.1 Bacteroidales bacterium | reverse complement strand
TGAAATTGACAATATCAAAATCAATAAAAACAATCCTGTAATTCCTGTAGCAAGCATTGTCTCTATATATTGATTATGAGCATTATAACTTATATCTTTTTTTTTAATTTCATGTCTTTCTTGCAATAATTTATTTAATTTTTCTTTATAATCGCCGGTTCCCTTCCCGAACCACAAATTATTTTTAATAATAGTAAACGAACTTTCCCAAATAACAAATCGAGTATTAACAACCTTTGTTTTTCCGGAAATATAATCGGATATATCACTGTAAAACGACCTGAAACGGGGGTGCAAAGACATTCCTGCAATAGTTACGAGTATCAAAAATATTGAAATTAACCTGAATATTTTATTTTTATTTTTCAAAATTGTTTGAACAACTCTGAAAAATAATATAATCATCAAAGCAAAAGTATTTGTACGTGTAAGCAACATGAAAGCAGTTATAATAAAGCCGAAGAGCAATATAAAATAAAGTGTTTTTTTGTTGCCGAAAACGTTTTTATCTTTCAGATAAAATAAAGAAATAATTGCTATACTCAAAAAAATACCGAAATATGTGGGGTGTGCCAGTGCGGAAAGTTCTCCGTAAAAAAAATAATTCCCGCCGTCCGTAATTGAAGCCGGAAAACCTTTATTTCCCATAACGGAAGCATCGAAAATAAACTCTCCCGTTTCAAAACTTACAGCTCTATACAAAGCAAAACCATAGCATATAATTACTGCCAAAACCGTACCGGCAATGAAAAATTTAAGAAAAATATCTTTATTTTTTCTGTAAAGATTATTTGATGTTGCCAATAAAATCGTAAAAATCAGTATTGATAATTTTTGTTCTATATGCTTATAAGCCACAGCTTTATTTATGCTGTATATCGCACCGACAATGAAACTTGCAAAAAAAAGTATCAGAAATATAAAAGTAAGCTTATTTATTCCTTTGATATTTTGCTTAAATTTACGAATAAAATTTCCTTCGAGAAGCCAAGTTATTATCCATAAGTTTATTATATAAGGAATAAACCAACGATACACAGGTAAGAAAAAGAAAATTGCAATCGCAAAAAAAAAGTTAAGTTTGCTTATGTAATTTATATATAAAGAGGTATTTTTCAAGCCGGTAATTATAAAATTTTTACTATTTTAAGAAATGTAATAGTAATTATTTTAAAATATTCAAATAAAGTTCGATTATTTATATATTTCATATTCAATTTAATTTTATCAGGCATTATTTTGTCGATGTACAATTTTTCCGGATTATCGCTTTTGGAAAGCAATTCATTTTCATCGGAATATTCTATCGAAGCATAATCAGTAATACCGGGAACTACACGCAGAATTTCACTTTGCTCTTTTGTATATAAATCGACATATTTTCTCACTTCCGGACGAGGTCCAACCAAACTCATATCAGCTATTAGAACATTTATCAGTTGCGGAATTTCGTCTAATTTATATTTTCGTATAAATTTCCCCGATTTTGTAACTCTGTTGTCATTTGCACCTACGGTAAGCAGTCCTTTTTTGTCCGAGCCTGCCGACATCGATCTGAATTTATATAATTTAAAATCCTTACCGTTTCTGCCCACTCTTATTTGGCGATAAAATATTTTACCGCCGTCTTCCAATTTTATAATACAGGACAATATCAAAAAAACAGGCGATAAAATCAATAAGCCTGTTAATGAGAAAACAATATCTAAAAATCTTTTCACTCGGAAAAATCTTAAAGCCGTATTTTTTCTACTGAATTTATAACCGTATCAATAATTTTTTGTATCTGTTTGTCTGTCAGCAGTTCAAATACAGGGAGTGTTATTTCTCTCGAATAATTATCGTATGCAATCGGGTAGTCTTCTATTTTATACCCTTGGTTTTTATATCCTGTAAGCATCGGAATCGGTTTAAAATGTACATTAACGGAAACACCATTTTCAAAAATGTCCGAAATTATTTTATCTCTCTGTTCTTCCGTAATATTTCGGATTCTCAATGTAAATAAATGATAAGAACTTTTACGGTTCTCATCTGTAAATATGGGAATTTCTGCCCAGTCATATTTTTCTAATGCTTCAATATATTTGTTTACTATATACTTTCTTTTAGGCAAATTTTCCGACTCGTAATATTTTAAAGCAACGATACCGAGTGAAGCCTGAATATCTGTCATATTTCCTTTATACCCGAAATTTTGGACATCGTAACGCCATGCACCGTTTTTTATTTTAGCGAAAGCATCTTTCGACTGTCCGTGCAAACTCATTATGTTCACTTGCTTGTAAACTTCTTGATTGTCAAATTCGTTCGGTAAATTTAAAGCTATCGCACCACCTTCGGCAGTGGTAAGATTTTTAACGGCATGAAATGAAAAAACACTGACATCTGTAAGCGAGCCTGTTTTTTGTCCGTTAAATTCCGCACCGAGAGAATGTGCAGAATCGCTCAAAACCAAAATCCTTCCAAGTTTTTTTTGAATATCACCGTAAGGAACAAATATATCTTTATATTTTTCGACAACATCGTTAATACAATATAAATCAGCCGGAAATCCTGCCATATCGACCGGAATTATTACTTTTGTTTTTGAAGTTATTGCTTTTTTTATTTCGGCACACGAAATATTAAAATCGTCTCTGTTTACATCTACGATAACAGGAATTGCACCGGTGTGCATTATAACATTTACCGAAGCCGCATAAGTATATGCCGGTACAATTATTTCATCGCCCTCTTTGACATCAAACCACCGAAGCATAATTTCCAGTCCGAAAGTTGCCGAATTTACACATAGAGTTTTTTTATTACCACAATATTTTGTAAGTTCGTTTTCAAACTTTCCGGTTTTCGGACCAGTTGTTATCCAACCTGATTTCAAAGTATCCGTTACTTCGTCTATTGCCTCTTGGCGTATATAGGGCGGTGAAAAAGGTATCATATTTGTTTTACCGACAAACTCGGTGGTTCTTTTTGTTTTGTAAGTACCCTTAATAAAAGTTTTTACACATTTACTTGTTCGTAACAAGCTAATTTATAAACGTTTGCACGAATGCGTAAGCAATATTTAATAGGTAACAGACCTTAATTTTCGGACAAAGATACTTATTACCTGTTAGAAGTCCAAAAATATATTATTTTGATTCTTAACAAATTAATTAAAAATACTTAGCCTGAATAATTCATAAACTTTTGTTATGAAATGCTAAAATGTGTATCAGTATTGGCGACCACAGACTTTTTATATTTGAGGAATAGCGAGCTATTTTGAAAATATAAAAATCGAGGATTGTCAATAATGTCGTACATTTTAGCATTGTAATAGAAAGTTTATGAATTATGCAGGTTAAATACAAGGCTTGTGGTAATTGTGTTTCAATTTGCTGTAAATTTTCCTGAAAACTAATCAACTCGTTTTTTTACTCGCAAACTCCAGACCCGCAAAATCT
>JAOZMN010000349.1 GCA_029934265.1 Bacteroidales bacterium | reverse complement strand
ACGTAAACCGGCATGGTTTCTACATCTTCATCAAAAAGCTCGTGATTTCTTTGATACTGTTTTTTTACATCTCGCAAAGCATCGAGACCGCCTCTTTTATCGAATTTATTTATTGAAATAATATCGGCAAAATCGAGCATATCAATTTTTTCTAATTGAGTAGCCGCACCGTATTCAGGAGTCATAACGTACATTGCCACATCGCTGTGTTCGGTAATTTCGGTGTCCGATTGTCCGATGCCGGAAGTTTCAAGGATAATTAAATCGTAGCCGGCAATTTTAGCAATATTTATTGCATCTTTCACAAAAGGCGACATTGCCAAATTTGCTTGTCTCGTGGCAAGCGAACGCATATAAACTCTTTCATTATTAATAGAATTCATACGAATACGGTCGCCGAGCAAAGCACCTCCGGTTTTTCTTTTGGAAGGGTCAACGGAAATTATTGCAATGGTTTTATTGTCGAAATCATGTAAATATCTTCGTACAAGTTCATCTACCAAAGACGATTTTCCCGAACCGCCGGTGCCTGTAATTCCAAGAACCGGAGTTTTAATGTTTTTTGCTTTTTCTTTTATTTCTGATAAAATATTTTTATTGTTTTCGGCTTCATTTTCTGCTGTCGAAATTGCTCTTGCTATTTCATTAATATTTTTATCGGATATTTTTTCAATATCAATATCGGAATTTTCGCAAACAGAATAATCCGATTTGCTGACCAAATCGTTAATCATTCCTTGTAAACCCAAATTTCTTCCGTCATCGGGCGAATAAATACCGTCTATTCCGTAATCGTGAAGTTCTTTTATTTCTTCCGGAAGGATAACTCCACCGCCACCGCCGAAAATTTTAATATTTGCTCTGCCTTTTTCAATTAAAAGGTCTTTCATATACTTAAAGAACTCTAAATGTCCTCCTTGATAAGAGGTTATGGCGATTGCTTGTACATCTTCCTGAATGGCACAATCCACAATTTCTTGTACGGAGCGGTTGTGTCCCAGATGTATAACTTCCACGCCGGTGGATTGAATAATTCTTCGCATCACGTTTATTGCGGCATCATGTCCGTCAAAAAGCGAGGCTGCGGTTACTATTCTGATATTATTTTTTGGCAGGTAACGTTTAGTTTTTTGCATTTCTATATGAATTTATGTTATTTTCTGCAAAGATAAATTTTATTTTGAAATTAAACTGTTATAACTTTTTCATTTTTTTCACTTAGTATCTTTCACTAATCATGTAAATAAATAAAGAGTTCGGTCTAAAAAGTATATTTTTTCGCAATCAGACCCTCATGCCCTTAACTAAAAGGCTGTAAATCAAGCATTTAGATTTGTTAAATTTTGTCAAATCAAACCCTAAGGGTCTTTTTATACCGAACTCATAGTTTTTATTGCAATTTATTTGAATAAAAAACAAATATTACTCAAAAAAAATATTACTTTTGTCGCTTGCTTTAAAAAAACAGGCGACATTTTTTTATTCCGGTAACAAATAAAGCCTGAGGCAATAATTATATTTTTACCGGAATAACATTTTATTAAAATATGGAAGATATTAGAAATGTGGCAATTATTGCCCATGTTGATCACGGAAAAACTACTTTGGTCGATAAAATATTACATCAAGTTAAACTCTTCAGAGATAATCAAGAAGTTAAAGACTTAATTCTCGATTCTAACGATTTAGAACGAGAAAGAGGAATTACTATTTTGTCAAAAAATGTTTCGGTACGATACAAAGGTACTAAAATTAATATTATTGATACACCGGGTCACTCCGATTTCGGAGGTGAAGTTGAGCGAGTTCTCAATATGGCAGATGGAGTTTTACTTCTTGTAGATGCTTTTGAAGGTCCTATGCCTCAAACTCGATTTGTATTACAGAAAGCAATAGAATTAAACCTCAAACCGATAGTTGTAATAAACAAAGTCGATAAACCGAATTGTAATCCGGAAGAAGTACACGAGGCAGTTTTCGATTTGATGTTCAGTTTGGACGCAAGCGAAGACCAACTTGATTTTCCGGAGGTTTACGGCTCGTCCAAGCAAGGCTGGATGTCAAACGATTGGCGAAAACCTGCAACCGATGTCAGTTTTTTGTTAGATACAATAATCGAACATATAAAAGTTCCCGAAAAAAAAGAAGGAACACTGCAAATGCAAATAAGTTCTCTCGATTATTCTTCGTATTTGGGAAGAATTGCCGTAGGAAGAATTACACGAGGAGTGATAGAGCCCGGAATGAAAATTTCGGTAATGAAAAGAGATGGAACTATCTTAAAATCAGCAGTAAAAGAATTATACAGGTTTGAAGGACTCGGGAAAGAAAAAGTAAAAACACAAATCGAAGCCGGAGAAATTTGTGCTGTACTCGGTCCGGAAAATTTCGACATAGGAGATACTATCGCAGATGCAGAAGCACCGGAAGGCTTAAAATCAATAAGCGTTGATGAGCCTACAATGAGTATGCTTTTCACCGTAAATAATTCTCCATTTTTCGGTAAAGAAGGAAAGTTCGTAACTTCGAGACATTTAAGAGACCGATTATATAAAGAAACAGAAAAAAATCTTGCTTTAAGAGTAGAAGATACAGATTCGCCGGAACGTTTACTTGTTTTCGGAAGAGGAATTTTACACCTTTCTGTACTTATAGAAACCATGCGTAGAGAAGGTTATGAATTTCAACTCGGACAACCGCAAGTTCTAATAAAAATAATAAAAGGTGTAAAACACGAACCGTATGAAGCTCTTACCGTTCAAGTTCCGGAGCATTTTTCAGGGAAAGTAATAGAAATTGTAACCCAAAGGAAAGGTGATATTACAAATATCAAAACTGCAAACGAACGTACTACATTAGAATTTTCAATTCCCGCAAGGGGACTAATCGGAATAACAAATCCGATGCTTACCGCAACCGAAGGAGAAGCAATAATAGCACATCGTTTCGAGTCGTTTCAACCGATAAAAGATGAAATAAATGTTATAAATAACGGCTCACTTATAGCACTTCACACAGGAACGGTAATTCCTTATGCTTTAGATAAACTTCAAGACAGAGGAGTATTTTTTGCCGAACCCGGCGACCCTGTTTATAAAGGTCAAGTTATCGGAATACATACCCGACAGGGCGATTTGGTGGTAAATGTTACCAAAACCAAAAAACAATCAAATGTTCGTTCTTCCGGTGCCGACGATAAAGTTTCCATTGCTCCGGCTCTTAAATATTCGCTTGAACAAACTATGGAATATATCCGTAAAGATGAATATATAGAGGTTACACCAAAATCAATCAGACTCAGAAAAATTTATTTGGACGAACACGAAAGAAAAAGAATGAACAGACCGGAATTGTAAAGTCGGCAATTTTAACAAAATAAAGCCGTAATGTGCTGAAAATAATAGGGGTTTCACTTGAAGTGAAACCCCTATTGATTTTACAAAAGACAGCTGAAATTTAT
>JAOZMN010000051.1 GCA_029934265.1 Bacteroidales bacterium | reverse complement strand
TTTTATAAAAACCTTATTAATCAGGCGAAAGCAAAGTCATAAATCTACAATCAAAAATAGTCAATTACTTAATTATATTTAATGTCAAGAAGAAACAAAAAATTCAAAATATACGAAAAGCTCGAAATAATCGACCTTGCCGAAAAAGGAAAATCAATAGCAAAACATAAAACGGAAGACGGCAAAGAACTTACAATTTTTGTAGATAAAGCAGTTCCGGGCGATATTGTTGATGTTCAAATAAGAAAGCAAAGACGAAATTATAAAGAAGGCTATCCTGTAAAATTTCATAAATATTCCGAAAAAAGAATAGAACCGAAATGCTTACATTTCGGAACTTGCGGAGGTTGTACAAGGCAAAATTTAAGTTATGAAGAACAACTTAAATACAAAGAAAATCACACATTGCAAACCCTCAAACGCATAGGGAAAACAGACATTTCAAACTCATTGCCGATACTTGCATCACCGGAAATTTTTGCGTACAGAAATAAACTTGAATTTACATTTTCAAACAAACGCTGGCTGACACAAGACGAAATAGATAGCGAAGAAATCCTGAAAGCAGGAAACGCACTCGGATTTCACATACCCGGAATGTTCGACAAAATACTTGATATAAAAGAATGTCTGCTTCAAGCCGAACCATCGAACCGAATAAGACTGTTTGTAAAAAACTTTGCGGAAGAACAAAAATATGAATTTTTCGACCTTAGAAATCAGACCGGTTTTCTGCGAAATTTAACAATAAGAACTTCACTTACCGGAGAAGTAATGGCTATTTTTTCGTTTTTTGAAAATAAAGAAAATGAAATTTTAACGCTTTTAAATAAAGTGGCGGAAGAATTTCCCGAAATTACATCACTTATGTATGTAATAAATCCTAAAAAAAACGATACGATTACTGACCTGAATATCAAATTGTTTAAAGGAAAACCGTACATTACGGAACAGATGGGAGACCTTAAATTTAAAGTCGGTCCGAAATCATTTTACCAGACAAACTCAAAACAGGCACATATTTTGTACGAAACCATAAAAAGTTTTTGCAATCTTTCCGGAAATGAAACAGTTTACGACCTATATACAGGCACTGGGACAATAGCCAATTACTTGGCAAGTAATGCCGAAAAAGTAATTGGCGTGGAATTTGTGGAAGAAGCAATAGAGTATGCTAAAGAAAATTCAAAAATTAACAATATAAATAATACAGTTTTCTATGCCGGTGATATTAAGGATATTATAAAAGAAGATTTTATTCAAAAAAACGGAAAACCGGACGTTATCGTACTCGACCCGCCAAGACCGGGAATACACAAAGACGCATTAGAAGTACTTAAAAAATCAGGAGCAAAAAAAATAGTATATGTAAGTTGTAACCCGGCAACACAAGCAAGAGATATTGAAATTATTGCAGATAAATATAAAACAGTAATAATACAACCGGTAGATATGTTTCCGCATACGCATCATTCTGAAAATATTGTTTTGCTGGAACTAAAATCATAAATATAAGATTATCAGTATATTAATTATTAATTATTCAAATTTACGGTTAAAAATTTCATTTTTCAAACTTTATATTATAAATTTACAGTTCGAAAAACATTAAAACACTCAAGTTTCAAAGCTTCATATTCAATAAAAACAAGAAGATTCTATTATGACTACAAATTCAATAAATACTTTTTTTAAAATATTAGAAAACGATAATATATGCTTTGCATACAGAGGAAGTTTTAATAATGCAATACTATCAATGGCTACCGAGCTTGTAAAGAACAATATAGGTGAGGAACACGCAAAATTGAAAAATAAAATATCTTTCTTGATGATAGAAAGTTTTCAAAACATCGCAAAATACGCCGACAGCGATGTACTCGAAGAGCCAACGGACGAATCGGATTTTTTTATGGTAAGAAATATCGGCAGTTCGTTTTACATAGTATCTGCAAATTTAATAGAAAATTCAAAAATAGACATCGTTAGAGAAAAACTCGAAAAAGTAAATACCAGCGATAAAAAAGAACTCAACCAATTATACAAAACCGTACTTACCAACAAACAGCTCAACGAAAAAGGCGGTGCAGGTCTTGGTTTTATCGAAATGGTACGTAAAACAAAAGGTAAACTCCCCTTCGATTTTGTAAAAATTAATGATGAAAAATCAATATTTTTCATGCAAATAAACCTTACAAATCCGAAAACCGAAAAAGAGGGAGAAAGTTTAGCCGGTATAGACGAAGTAAAATTGATACATAAAATGGTTGCACAAGACAATATCCTTATGTATCACAGAGGAAATTTCACAAAAGAAGCAGTCGGACCTGTTCTCAAAATGATTGAAGATAACATGAGTTCGATGAAATTCAAAGCACAAAAAAAAGCATTCCATTTTCTTGTAGAAATACTTCAAAACATAAGTAAACACGGCTATGAAATTGAAGACAAAAGAGAAGGACTTTTTCTTATATCAATGAAAAACGGACAATTTGAAATAGGAACAGGAAATTATATAGCAAACTCAAAAGTCGAAAATCTCAAAAAACAAATTGAGCAAGTAAATAATCTATCCAATGATAACCTGAACAACTTATATCGAAAATATCTGCGAGAAGGCAGAGTTACCGATAGCGGGAGTGCAGGACTCGGACTTATAGACTTGGCAAGAGAAACAGACGAAAATATAAATTACGAATTTGAACAACTAAACGATAAATATTCATTCTTTTCATTAACAGTTAAACTGTAATTATGTTGGAACCACTTATTATAGAGGGTAGTAAAACAAATCCTACCATCAATCTGAATAAAGATGCAAACTTCTTTAAAATTGCCGGACGTTCTATCGTAGAAGACCCGAATAAATTTTATATGCCTGTTTATGAATGGCTTGAAGAATACGTAAAAAATCCTAATGAAGATACTAAATTTCAATTTGATTTAGAGTATTTTAATTCATCGTCTGCTCGACAAGTTATGAAACTTATAATGTTGCTCGAAAATATTCCGCACGATAAAGTAACAGTAGTTTGGCTTTTTGAAGAAGGAGATGAAATGGCACAAGAACGAGGCGAAGAAATAAAACAAGTTTCAAAACTTAACTTTGAAATTACCGAGTATCCGCTTGAAGATGATGATTTTGAAGTCTAAAAAACAATTAGGGTCTTCAGCTTTTTATATTTTTTATTTTCATCACTACTTTACAGGATTACACCCTAAATACCGATACAAAAGTTTACATAAGTTAAAATCTTTACTGTTTTGCATCTAAACTTCTGCATAACAGTCGTATTCGGTAATTGACTATTTTTGATTGTATGTTTTTAATTTTATTTTCAGTTGATTATACTGAAATCATGCAAAATTACAAATACAATTAACTTTGTAAAGTAAAACCTGAATAGCAGGTTATTTAAAAAGAACCGGTTTTATGCGAGATGTAGTATATATTGACGGAACAAAAGAAACTCCGAATGTCATTTTTGATAAAGTAAACAATAAATTTGAAATCTCAGGAAAATCTCTCCCGGAAGACGTAAATGAATTTTACGACTCTGTTGTAAATTGGCTGAGAGAATACTCTAAAAAACCTAATCCTGAAACTATTTTTACAATAAACCTTGAATATTACAACTCTGCATCAGTACGAAAAATTGTAGATATGCTTGTTATTCTTGAAAACATTTATAAATCCGGAAGTAAAGTATTAGTAAGATGGCTTTATGAAGAAAGTGATGAAATGATGGGAGAAAACGGAGACGACTTCAAAGCTACGGTAGATGTTCCTTTTGAAATTAAATCTTATACACAATAAAAATGAATCAATATAAAAAACCCTTAGGGTTAAATTTAATAAAAATTAACAAATCTAAATATTTTATTTACAGCTTTTTACTTCAAACCATAAAGGTCTGATTGCGACACACACTTCTTATATTCTATTATAAAATTTTTCATACATATTTTCTAATAATATTTTAATTATCAAATATTTACAAATACGACTTTGCCTCATTAAAATAGGTTGAAGACCTTAAAACTTAGCATTTTTAATAAATTATATTATGTTAAAAAAATTAAAACTTACTGCCACAGATGACTTGCCGTTAGTTATACTTGATGCCAAAAATAATATGTTCCGAATTACAGGAAGAATACTGCCGGAAGACGGAAATGTATTCTTTGAACCTATTTTAGAATGGATTAGAACTTACATAAAAGAACCAAACGACTTAACTGAATTTCATTTCAACTTAGACTACTACAACTCTTCCACAGCAAGAATGATAACAAAATTAATTGTGGAATTAGAAAAAATACAGGAAGTCAATAAAGACGTTAAAGTTATTTGGGAATATGAAGAAGATGATGAAGTTATGCTTGAGCGAGGTGAGGAACTTAAAAGTATTTCATACTTACCGTTTGAATTAAGAGGAAAATCTTAAACATAGAGCTTTCTTCCTAATTTTATTTATATTTTAAATTCATTAAAAAAATGCAGAAAATTTTAAATATTGCCGAAACCAAAGATACTCCAAGTGTTGTGTTCGACAAAGCAAACGGAAAATTTGAACTTAAAGGAAAATCACTTCCTGAAGATGTAAATGAATACTACGATGAACTTATCGCTTGGTTAGAAGAATACAAAGAAGACCCCAATCCGGAAACAATATTTACATTTAATTTAGAATACTATAATTCGGCATCAGTTCGTAAAATTGTAGATATACTTTTAATCCTTGACAACATACACAAAGCAGGGAAAAAAGTACTTGTACGCTGGTTATATGCCGATTACGACGACAAAATGGGAGAAGTCGGTGAAGATTTTAAAATACTCGTAGAACTTCCTTTCGAGATTGTTTCTTTTTCGAAAGAAGACTAAAGTTATAAGTTTATTTTGCAAGTTTCCTGTAAAAATACTATCTTTGCAATAGCTAAAATAATACTACAATACATGAAAATTACACTCCAATTAATTGCAGTTATTGTTCTGTTTGTTTTATCAGTATCTTTTCTCCCGAAAAGTAATGATAATTTTCCTGCGGAATTAGTTGGTATTGAATATTATTCAAAATGTAATTGCAGTGAAAAATCACCTATTTTTGTCAGAATTAAATACAAAACAAACATAAAAAATGCAGGAAAACTACGCATGGAACATAAATTTTCCGGCGGAATGCGTATTATTGTTGCTGTTACCGAAAAAGATAAAACCAATAACATTTTATACAGTTATTGTTCACAAGAAGGCAATCAAAAAGAATTTGAAACAACTTTTATTTCCGAACAAGGAGTAAGAAGTAATCCAGTAAAAGTAAAAGTTCTACCTGATAAATCAGATATTATTGTCGGAAGTGCTCCTAAAACAATAAAAATAAATTAAAAACCAATAAATAATTTTAACATGAAATACAGCAAACTTTTTGCACTACTTTTTCTTGCAACATCACTAATGATGTTTGTTGCGTGTGGCGAATCGACATCAGATTCAGGAGGAGAACAGGACAGTACATTAAATACAGATACAACATCGGTATCAGAAAATAAAAACGTACCGGGAATTTTGTACTCATTACCCGCTCCGGTTGATATTGCATCTGTATTAATGGATCACCCCGGTGCCAAATTTGAAGGAGAAATGCTTAATTCACCGAAAAATTCGACCAAGTACAATACAAACAAAAGTCTTGCTCTGAATTTGGGAATATATACAGCAGATTTAAGTTATGCAGGTTTTTTCGAGCAACAACAAATAACAACGGAATATATGACCGTTACAAAAGAACTCGCCGAGAAACTTGGAATTGCAAATATTATTGACCCCGCAAAAATCGAAATGATTAACGCTAAAAAATTAAGTAAAGAAGCAATGCAAAAACTTATTTCCGAAACATTTATGAATACAGATGCGTATTTAAAAGAGAACGGAAGACAAGAACTTATGACAATGATACTTGTAGGCGGTTGGGTTGAAGCACAATATCTTGCTACAAGATTATCAAAAAGTTCATTAACGGAAAATCCGGATTTGGTTAAAAGAATTTTAGAACAAAGTCTTACTCTCGAACTAATGCTGATGCTAATCAACGACAGCAAAGACAATGAAAATATAAATGCTCTGCAACCTGAACTGATGAAAATAAAACTCGCTTACGATAATATTAATCAAGCAGAACCGGAACAAGAAAAATATACCGCTTTTTGTAACGTTATAAAAGATATAAGAACCGGCATGACGGAATAGTAAAATTCTAAAACAAGTTATAAAGAATAAATATTTGTCACCGGTAAAACTTTATAAACATAGTTTTACCACATTAAAAAAGGTTAAAAACCTTAAATTAAAATATAAATTAAAATTTAATAAAATTATTTAATGATGAAACAAATAAAAATATTATTCATTATATTACCGATATTTTTTTTCGGACTAATTCAAGATACAAACGGACAATGTTTAGATTTCGCTAAAACAGAAGGATTTGCGGCATTAGACACAGCAATATACATTCCTGATGGAAGATTAAACTCTTTACCGTTAAGTCAAGGAGACAATTTAGATGTATATAAACCTTTTTTCAGGGGACGAAAATACAAAGTTGTAGTGATAGCCGCAAACGGAATATCGGAAGTAAATTTCAAAGTTGTAAATTTCCAAAGAAAAGTAATTTTTGACAGCCAAGCAGGAGGCAAAAAAGTATCAGAATGGGAATTTGAATCAGAAAGAAATCAAAATCTTATAATTTCGGTAGAATTGCCGGAAGCAAAAAGCTCCGAGCAACCAAAAACAGGTTGCGTTGCAGTTTTGGTAGGTTTTTCTCAGAAATAAAAAATAAAACTTTAATACAAAAAAAGGAATACTTAATTAATAAGTATTCCTTTTTTTGGCATGTTTCATAAGTGCAAATTTCTGCGTTATTTTGAAAGTTTTAAAATCCTCATTTACAGCCGGTAAACTCCGGTTTTAAAATTTCAAAATGCCTTAAACTTTACACTTCTGAAATATGCCATTTTTTGTATTAAAAAATCCGATAAAATAAAAAGTGAACTTGGCGGGATTCGAACCCACAATCGCTTGATTCGTAGTCAAGTGCATTATCCAGTTATGCTACAAGTCCCTTTTTAAAATGCTAATAAATAACATTCCTCATATTCTAATAGTTTGCAAATTTAATCAAAAAAAAAACTCCTGCAAAAATAAAACAAATATAATCAAAATGATTTTTGACATATGTATAAATTTATTTAATTTTGAAACTTTGACATTACCGGAATAAAAGTCTTCGACCGGTATGTCGGGATAAAGCCGGATACAAATTGTCAAGCAAAAATTAGTCCGGTAAACGGAAAAAGCCACACCCGTAGGTAAACTATCAGTAAATATGGAAAAGAAAAAAGCAATAAAAACAGCAATTATAATCACACTATCACTTGGACTTCTTATTTGGGGAATAAATTTTCTTAAAAATAAAAATGTATTCAAACCTGCTGATACATTTTACGGAGTGTATAACAAAATTGACGGTTTGACTGTATCGTCGGCTGTTACACTCAACGGTTTCAAAATAGGACAAGTTTCCGATATAAATTTTTTACATGACAATTCCGGAAAATTAGTTGTAGGAATGCAAATTAACAACCCTTATAAAATTGTAAAAGGTTCTGTTGCACAGATATACAGTATTGACATTATGGGAACAAAGGGTGTGAATATTATAATAGGCGAAAATCCGAAAGAAAAAGCAAATTCAGGTGACACCCTTAAAACAGCAATAGAGGGAGACCTGAAAGAACAAGTTAATATGCAAATATTGCCTCTCAAAATGAAAGCCGAAGAACTTATCGGTTCTGTCGATTCTGTACTGACAGTCATAAAAACAATTTTTGACAACAGGACAAGAGAAAATCTGGCACAAAGTTTTAACAGCATTAAAGTAACACTTAGTAACTTAGAAAATGCAACTTACACCCTTGATACTTTGCTTAGTACCGAAAAAAATGTACTGGCAGCAATACTTGGAAACGCAGCCTCTTTTACTCAAAATCTTGAAGATAACAACGAAGACATAACCACTCTTATACAAAATTTTACAAGTTTATCCGATACACTTGCCGATGCAGATATTGCAAATGTCATCAAAAATGCAGACAAAACAATGGCTGATTTGAACATAATTATAGAAAAAGTAAATACCGGCAAAGGAAGTGTCGGAATGCTGATAAACAATGATACTCTATATAAAAATATTGAAAATTCAACCTACAATTTAAACAGACTGCTCAGAGACATACGTGAAAACCCTAAAAGATATGTCAGATTTTCTGCATTCGATTTAGGTGTCATAAACAGAGAGAAAAAAAAGAAAGATTGAAAAACAATATTAATTTTATAACAAATTTTCTACTTTTACAGAGTTGTTAAGTAATTGATTATTTTTGATTATATATTTCTTCTTGCAGTCAAAATGACGTAAAGTAAAAATATTAAAACAGATGAAAGTCTGCAAATAAATTAGAGTTTTGATGTTTAAAAATAATATAAATTTTAAAGTACTTGTAAGAGTACTCGGTTCGCTATTTTTATTAGAATCCATATTTTTGCTAATCACATACGCTGTAGCACTTATTTACGATGAATATGACCAAAATGCAATATTAATTTCAGCCGGAATTTCAGGAATAATAGGAGCTGTTTCTCGCTTGCTAACTCGAAATTCAAACACAGAAATAGGAAAAAGAGAAGGTTATATTATTGTAAGTCTCGTTTGGGTATTTTTTTCCATTGTCGGAGCTTTGCCGTTTACATTAAGCGGAGCAATACCAAGCTATACAGACGCATTTTTTGAAACAATGTCAGGGTTCACAACTACCGGAGCCTCCATTCTCAATGATATTGAAGCAATTCCGCACGGCTTGCTTTTTTGGAGAAGTCTCATACAATGGTTAGGCGGAATGGGAATAATCGTACTCTCACTTGCAATTTTACCAATGCTCGGAATCGGCGGAATGCAATTATTCACAGCAGAAGTACCCGGACCGACACCCGACAAACTTCACCCTCGTATAAAACAAACCGCCAAACGATTGTGGCTGATTTATTTACTTTTCACAATAGCCGAAACAATACTGCTTTTATTCGGCGATATGTCTTTGTTTGACGCTGTAAATCACGCTTTTACTACAATGGCAACCGGCGGTTATTCCACCAAACAAGACAGCGTTGCTTACTTCAATTCAGCATATATAGATTATGTTATAACATTATTTATGATTATAGCAGGTACAAATTTTACACTTGCATATTTCGGTTTGAAACTCAAATTTAGAAAAGTCTTTAAAAATGAAGAATTTAGGTATTATATAGGATTTATTCTTTTCTTCTCGCTGATAATAACAGGAATATTATATTTTACAGGAACCGGAGGTTTAGAAAAATCATTCAGAGATTCTATTTTTCAGGTAGTTTCAATTATAACTACAACAGGTTTTGCAACAGCTGATTATATGCAATGGGTTCCGTTTGCGTGGTTGCTTATATTTGTCATTATGTTCTTTGGAGGTTCAGCCGGCTCAACAGGAGGAGGCATAAAAGTAATGAGAATTGTACTTGCAATAAAAAATGGATATACCGAATTTAAAAGACTCATACACCCAAACGCAATAGTGCCGGTCAGGTTTAATGGTCAGATAGTCAGCCCGAATGTTATTACCGGCATTTTGGCATTTGTAGTTTTTTATATTTTTATTTTTATAACAGGTACAATAATAATGTCTGCAATCGGACTGGATTTTGAATCAGCAATGGGATCTGTTATAGCTACACTCGGAAATATCGGACCGGGAATAGGAAAACTCGGACCTTCGGCAAACTTTCATGATATACCTACGGCAGGAAAATGGTTCTTATCATTTTTAATGCTCATAGGACGATTGGAATTATTTACGGTAATAATTCTTTTTTCACCGGCTTTTTGGAAATAAGGTCTTCGACCTATCTAATGGGGTAAAATCGTATTTGTAATATACTGACAATATGATTGTTATGCAAATCGAATATAGAAAAGTTTATGTAAGGATACTTAAAGTCTGCAACGGTTGGTACATTAATATAAACATCACGAAATTTCAAAAATTATCAATTTAAAAATTCAAAAATATGTTAAGCAAACAACTTTTAAATCCTAAAAGTATAGTAGTAATAGGCGGAAGCGATGACACCGGTAAACCCGGGGGGAAAGCATTGGAAAACGTAATCAAAAGTTTTTCCGGAAAAATTTATGTCAGTAATCCAAAAGCCGACAAAGTTCAAGGCGTTAAATCATACAAAAATATAGCGGAATTACCGCAGTGCGATTTGGCAATAATGGCAATTCCTGCACAATTTTGCACAGAAACCGTAAAAATACTTGCCGAAGAAAAACAAACAAAGGCATTTATTATTTTTTCGGCAGGTTTTAGCGAAACAAGTGAAGAGGGAGCGAAAATAGAAAAAGAAATTGTCGAAATTGTAAACAATGCTTCCGGAACACTCATCGGACCGAACTGTATAGGAGTTTTAACCCCTGTTTACAGTGGAGTTTTCACTTCGCCGATACCCAAATTAAGCCCGCAAGGAGTCGATTTCATTTCCGGTTCCGGTGCTACGGCAGTTTTTATTATGGAAACCGGTATTCCGAACGGCTTACAATTTGCAAATGTGTTTTCAGTAGGAAACAGCTCGCAAACAGGTGTGGAAGAAGTTGTTGAGCATTTAGACAAAACCTATGTTCACGGCGAAAGCTCTCCGGTAAAATTATTATATTTGGAACAAATAGATAAACCCGCAAAATTATTAAAACACGCAAGTTCTTTAATAAGAAAGGGTTGCAAAATAGCCGCCGTAAAAGCCGGAAGTTCACAAGCCGGAAGTCGTGCTGCATCTTCACATACCGGAGCTTTGGCAAGTTCCGACCTTGCTGTTGATAATTTGTTCAAAAAAGCAGGAATTGTACGTTGCTACTCCCGAACAGAGTTGGTAAGCGTTGCAAGCGTTTTCTTACAAAAAACTCTCGAAGGTAAGAATATCGGAATTATCACTCATGCCGGCGGTCCGGCAGTCATGCTTACAGACGCACTCGAAAAAAACGGACTATCAGTTCCGGAAATTAAAAGTGAACTGAAAAACGAACTTTTGCAAGAGTTATTTCCCGGTTCCTCCGTTGCAAATCCAATAGATTTTCTTGCTACCGGAACTGCCGAACAATTAGATAAAATTATTGAATATTGCGATAAAAAATTTGATGAAATTGACGCAATGGCAGTGATTTTCGGTTCACCCGGACTTACAGAAGTATTTGATGCTTATGAAGTTATAAATAAAAAAATAAAAACTTGCAACAAACCGATATATCCGATTTTACCTTCGCTTAAACAAGCCGAAAAAGAAATAGAAGAATTTTTATCAAAAGGAAATATAAATTTTCCCGATGAAGTTACGCTTGCAAATGCAGTTTCAAAAGTTTACAACACCCCGGAAACAAGCGAAGAAGCCCCCACTCTACCGGCTATAAATACGGAAGGAATACGAGAAATTATCGACAAATGCGAAAACGGCTATCTTTCACCGGAAAAAATACAAAAACTTTTAGATTTTGCAGATATTCCGAGAGCAAAAGAATTTGTTGCCGAAAATATTGAAGAAGCTGTAAAATATGCAGAAAAAATCTCCTATCCGCTTGTAATGAAAGTCGTCGGACCTTTACATAAATCAGATGTAGGAGGTGTTGTACTGAATGTTAAAACCCAAGAGCAACTTACGGAAGAATTTAACAGAATGATGCAAATTGAAAATACAACAGGTGTTTTATTGCAATCATTTTTAACAGGGACGGAACTGTTTGTCGGAGTAAAATACGAAGAGAAATTCGGACATCAAATTCTTGCCGGTATGGGCGGAATTTATATCGAAGTTCTTAAAGATATTAGTTCTTGTTTGTCGCCGGTAAGCAAAACGGAAGCCGAACAAATGATTAAATCTTTAAAATCGTACAAACTGATACAAGGAGTGCGAGGACAAGCCGGTATTAATTTTAATAAATTTACGGATATAATCCAAAAAGTTTCAGCACTCGTAACAGTTGCTCCGGAAATTATAGAAATGGACTTAAATCCTCTACTCGGAACGGCTGAAAGTATCACTGCGGTAGATGCAAGAATAAATATCGAAAAAAAATAAGGTCTTTATTTATCCAAATTCAGACCTCTGAATTTAGTGCTAAAATAATTATAAGTACTAATACAAAAGTTTTTCCGCATTAATTTTTATATAATAACTTGATTATTAAATTTTTACAAATACAACTTTGCCCCATTAAAAAAGTCGGAGACCTTATATCAAAAATATAGTGAATAAAATATTAAAATAGACGAAGGTTTGAAATTAAATTGTTGCAATTCTTTTTCACTGAAAGTTTTGCAACAATTTTAATATTTCAATGAATTTATTACAGGATTTGCATAAATATTCAAGTAAATATTTCTTAATTCTTCAGGATTTCCTTCTAATTGAGCAATGTCAGTATTAATTTCTTTTTCAAATTTCGATAAATCTTCTTGTTTATATTTAAAATTCAGATACTTATCACTTTTATTTAAAATATCGAAAGCCATAG
>JAOZMN010000348.1 GCA_029934265.1 Bacteroidales bacterium | reverse complement strand
TAAGATTATATTCACAGAGTAGGACGAACGGCACGAGCCGATAAAACAGGTGTTGCTCTTACGCTTGTAAATGAGCAAGATATGTCTAAACTGGAACAAATTGAAAAACTTACGGATACTAAAATTCAAGTTTTACAAATGCCGAAAGAACTTGGAGAGTCTCCGGACAGAAATTCTAAAAAACAAAAGAAAGTTTATCGAAAAAAAAATCCGCAAAGAAGTGAAAAACGAAATTTTCGTAAGAAAAAATGAGTTCAGTCTAAAAAGTATATTTTCTCGCAGTTAGACCCTTAGGGTTTTAAGTAAAAGATTGTAAATTAAACATTTAGATTTATTAAATTTTGTTAAATTAAACCCTAAGGGTCTTTTTATGGCGGACTCAAAAATAAATTTTTAATTTTACAGATATGAAAAAAATAATTATTTTTGCATCAATAGCGATGTTTGTACTTACTCTTACTTTTACAAGTTGCAAACCCAAAAAAGGAATCGTCCCTTGCCCGAGTTACGGAACAGTGAACAGTTATCAGTAAACAGTTATCAGTAAACAGTAAACAGTAAACAGTTATCAGTAAACAGTAAACAGTAAACAGTTTACAATGTTTTTGTTCATTGTTATCTGTTCACTGTTCATTGTTCATTGTTATCTGTTATCTGTTATCTGTTCATTGTTCACTGTTCACTGTTCACTGTTCACTGTTTACTGTTTACTGATAACTGTTCACTGATTAGTATTTTTCAAATTCAAAATTTTTATCGTCGGCATCGGTCATTTTAAGATTATAACTTGTTTTTTCATTATTTTGAGCTTCTTTTTTCTTTTCTTCCTCTTTTATTTCTAATTGTTTTTTAATTTTTTCGGAAATTGCATCTTCTGTTGTATCTCCTATTTTAAAGAATGAAATTGCATCTTTGAGGATGTTTGCCATTTGCGATAACTCTTCGGAACTTGCAGCAACTTCTTCGGCACTTGATGCCATTTCTTCTGCCGAACCGGTGTTTTGTTGTGTTACACTATTTAATTGCTGTATAGCATTGTTTATCTGATTAGTACCGGAATCTTGCTCTAAACTTGCCGTTGATATTTCTTGAACAAGTTGCGATGTTTTTTGAATATCAGGAACTATTTTACTCAATAAATCTCCGGATTTTTCGGCAACAGAAACACTCGATTCCGTAATATTTTGAATTTCGATTGCGGCTTTACTGCTGTTTTCGGCAAGTTTGCGAATTTCAGTGGCAACTACGGCAAAACCTTTTCCGTGTTCGCCTGCTCGTGCGGCTTCGATGGCGGCATTTATTGCAAGCAAATCGGTTTTTTCGGATATTTCACTTATAACAGATATTTTTCCTGCTATGTTTTTCATCGCATCGGCAGTAGAATTAACATATTCGTTACTTTCGAGTATATCGTTTGCGGCTTTTTTGGCAATTTGCTCGGTTTGTTGAGCATTGTTGGAATTTTGCTTAATATTTGCACTCATTTCTTCTATGGAAGATGATACTTCTTCGGTATTTGCGGCTTGTTCGTTAGTTCCTTCCGATATTATTTGTGAAGCGGAACTTAATTGCTGTGAGGAAGAACGCAATTCATTTCCGGAAATGGCAATATTACTTGATGTTTCCCGTATGGTTTTTATGATTCCTTTAAGTTTTTCGACCATTTCGCTTAAAGATGTTGAAAGTATTCCTATTTCGTCTTTTTGGTTTACTTCTACGGTTGCCGTTAAGTCGCCCATTGTTATTTTTCGTGCAAATTCAACTCCTTTAAGAAGCGGTACTGAAAACGATTTGGCAAGAAAATAAGCAAAAATAATTAATATTAGAATAATACCAATTCCTATAAGCAAAATAGATTGCCCCATTTTTTGTACAGGCATCATTATTTCTTCCTCTGCGATAGTGGTAAAAACAGCCCAGTTTAATCCGTCAAAATCCAAAGGAGCATAGCTGAGCTGTTCTATCGCTCCGGTACTTCCTGTTTTTGTTCCGATACCGGTTTCGCCGGATAAAGCTTTTACTATATATTTATCTGTTTTTTCATCACCTATTTTTCCTTGTTTTACTATACGATTACTTCGCAAAGCGCTTTTTTCTCCTTTCCGTTTTCCTACAATGTAAAGCTCTCCTGTATTTCCCATTCCCGAACGCTGATTTACAATTTTATTTATGGAAATTTCGGAAATCTGTAAAGCTATAACTCCCGCCACTTCACCGTTTTCCATTATCGGAGCGCCGATAAACATTGCTTGCTTTCCTTGCGTAGGAGCATAAGGTTGAAAATCTTCGATTTCAATTTTTTTAGATTTAATCACTTTTTTCCACAAATCGGCAAGAGGCGTTTCTTTATATTTTCCGTATTTCAAATTAGTTCCCATATCGGACTCGCCGGTAATGGTGTACATTACATGACCGTGTTCTTTACAAATTAAAAATAAATCATGATACCCGAAAATATCTTGATAATCTCTTAAATATTTATCTATTTCAATATAAATTTGTTTATATTCATCAGTTTCAATAGGATAATTATCCATTTCCTTAACTTCCATTAGGTCGTGATATTTTATCAATTCACTAAAAAAGCCGTGAACATATTTTGTTTTAGTCAAAGCCTTAATCGCATTATATTTAACAGATAAAAAATCGTCCAACTGTACTTTTTTAATGTCTCGAATAGAAATTAATTGCTCATGTGTTCGTTTCAAAATTGCGTCTTTGGCTTGATAATATGCAAATATTCCGAGTATTAAGGTTATTGTAAACCCGATAGCCATAAAATAAATGATTAATTTTGCAGTAATTTTTACGTTTTTCATAATTATTTAGTTTTTAATTTTTAAAATTTCTAATTATTCACTGATAACTGTTCACTGATAACTGATAACTGTTTACTGTTCACTGTTCACTGATAACTGTTCACTGATAACTGTTCACTGTTTACTGTTTACTGATAACTGTTCCCTGTTCACTGTTCAATCTGTTTTTTACTTTCTTCGGTGATTTTGGAAACTTGTATAATTTCCGAATCGGAAAAGATTTTATCTACATCGAGAAATATTATAAAATCGTCTTTTATTTTAATCATTCCTGTAAGGAAAGAAGTATCGTAATCAGTTCCGAGTTCGGGAACTTCTTTAATTTCTTGTTTGTTAATTTCGATAACGTCTCTCACTTCGTCGGCAGTTGCACCGAGGATTACAGTTTTTTCGTTTATGGTAAGTTCAAGAACGATAATTACATATTTTTCACTTTTTTTTCGTGAAGGCATATTAAATTTTTCTCTTGTTTTTGCAACGGGAATAATTTCGCCTCTGAAATTTATAACCCCTTCAATATATGGCGGAGTTTTTGGTATTTTTGTTACTTTCTGTCGCTCGAGGACTTCCAAAACTTTGTGTACGCTTACCGCAAAATTTTCACCGTAAACTCCAAAAGATAAGAATGATTGAAGTCCAACTTTAA
>JAOZMN010000347.1 GCA_029934265.1 Bacteroidales bacterium | reverse complement strand
AAAACTATCATCGCAAAAGATACCACCTTTGCCGTCTCCCATTAAAACCATGTATGCTTTTGTTACTTTGCTCAAAAATCTGTCTTTTTCAATTCCTTTTAGATTTTTTATAGCAACAGCCATCTTTTCTTCATTTAGTGCTAATTCTGACCAACCGTAATCTTTTGCTTGATTTTCAAGAATATTCCATTGATGTCTTAAACTTTCAATTAAAAATCCGCCACTACCGCAAGCAGGGTCTATTACTTGTTCACTCGGTTGTGGGTTCACTATTTCTACAAGCAATTGCACTATATTGCGTGGTGTGAAAAATTGTCCTTGCGAACCTTTTAGTGCATCACCAATGAATGTTTCAAAAGCGTCTGCAATTACATCTCTATCTGCTTCAATTAAGCAGTAATTTTGTAATTCTCCAACAACATATACAATAGCATCATCGTCTAAATTTATAGTGTCGCTAACTTCAATTATCTCTGGATATTTAAGTTTAACATTAGTAAATATCTTTAATATACGCTCTTTAACCAATCTCGGATTTTCATCTAAACCAACTCTAAATGAAACTTTCTCTTTGAGTTTAGTAAATTTTTCATCATATATTTTACAAAATATTAAGTTGATTAACTCTTTTGCTAATTCTTCATCTCTTGTAGCACCTGTAAAATTACCTGCAAGATATTTTCTTATAGTTTTAAATATTATTTTAAGATTAGTTGCTGCAATTAAATCTTCTCGTTTAAACTGCCCTAAGTCTTCAAGTCGTTCTGTATATTTAGGAATGTTTGGAATAGGTTTGAATGTAACTTTACCTGCTTTTTCAATTTTTCGGATAAATAAACGTTCTTCTCCGTTAAACCACACGCCGATACTTGCTTTGGATAATCTTAGGTAATCTTCTAATTGTGTTTTACCGTCTTTTCTATTGTTTTTTTTGCATTCTACTACTATTGAAATATTATTTTCATTATGACTATCTGTTTCAAAAACAGCTATATCAACAGGGTATTTTCCACTTGTATCAGATGGACGAGCTTTAACTCTATACTGTGGGTGAGTTTGGATTACCTTTTTGGGATAGCCATAATCCTCAACTAATTGTTGAGAAAAAACCTGAACAGCTTGAACTTCTTCCGGTGTAGCTTTTATTTCAAGTCCAGATATGTAATCAATTATATAGCCTTCTTTTATTTTCATATTTATTGTTTATTATTTTTTTTCAAAAATAGTAAAATATACTTTAAAAAATGTGTTTTATTTTTCTTCTTTCTTAATTCATATGTCGGAATAACAAAATTACCCCTAACACCCGGTTTGGTACACTTACATTCTTTTTATTTTATTTACCGTACAAATTTACTTCAATAAAAAAGAGAGACAAAATTTTATCTCTCTTTTTTATTATTAAAATTTTACAGCTTATTTCATTTTGTCGGCACAGTTCCTTTTTTATATGTAAATTTCATGTAACCTTCACCGGTTTTTGTTGCATTTCCGGTTTTACTGATTACCTCAATTTTCATAATTGCATAAGTGATACCATCGCTTAGTAAAACACCGTAAATATCACCTTCGGCGGGATTTGAAACGGTAGCCGTTCCGGTATCTATTGCCGAAATAACATCTTGAACAAGAGCATTTTCATAATCAACTCCGGAAAGTTTGACATATTTTGTACTGCGACTTGTTCCTGTTTTCCATGAAGCATCAAAATCAGCAGCTTGTGTCGAAAGATTAAACATATCGCAATCTTCATTATCTACGCTTCCTCCAAGTGAAATTTGAGTTTCTGCAACTAAATCGTAACCGCCTTTACCTGCACCGTAAGCATGATTTATCGAACCTGCAATATCGGTTCCGAATTTATCACCGACTTTTTTAACGGTAATTGTTTTTGTTGCAGAATTAAATTCCCCTTTTTCGTCTGCAACTTTAAATTCAATGTCAAAAGTTGTTTCTGCCGTAATATCGTTTCCGATAACTACTTCGTAAGTAACTGTAACATTGGCGTTTCCTTTAATAAATTCATTTTTTTCAAAATTCCAAGCATTTGCCGGCGAAGTACTTACAATTTTCGAGCTGTCTGTCGGCTGAATTGAGCCTGTGCCTTTAACAGTAAGCGTTTTTAAATCGCCGTTACTTGTTCCCACTACAATTTCATAAGTTATTTTCGAGCCGGGCAAAATATCACCGATAGAAGTTTGGCTGACGGTAATTGTCGGAGGGACAGGGTCGTCGTCTTTACAACTTGTTATAAAACCAACTGTTACAGCCAACATAGCGATAATTAATACATTAATTTTTTTCATTTTTAATAAAATTTAAGTTAATAAAATGTGTTATTTTGTATTTTCAATAATCAATACACAAGAAAAATTAAATACCCTTATATTTTTTGATAAAAAAAATATTTAGAACGATATTTTAATATTTAATTCGGTATAAAAAAAAACTTAGGGTTTGATTTAACAAAATTTAATGAATCTAAATATTTAATTTACAGCATTTTACTTAAAACCCTAAGGGTCGATTGCGAAGAGATATACTTTTTAGACCGGATTCAATATTTAATTCCACATAATTAATCAAAATTTCGCTACGTTAATTTACTAATTATTAAGATATTAATATACGTATAATCTATTAAATTAAACTAAGTCTTAACTAATCGTACAGAAAAATATCAATTAAATTTTTGATGAATATTTTAAATTCTATAAATATCTGCTAATTTTGGAAAGTTTAACAGAGTATTGAATAAATTTCACAACTTTAAAAAGTAATATGATAACACAACTTTTCGGAATAAAATATCCGATAATTCAAGGTGGAATGATATGGTGCAGCGATTGGAAATTAGTGTCGGCAGTCAGCAATGCCGGTGGTTTGGGACTAATCGGTTCGGGTGGAATGACTCCCGATGAATTGCGAGAAAATATCAAAAAAATAAAAGAAGCAACCGATAAACCATTCGGGGTGAATATTCCGCTTTTATATCCGCACACGGAAAAATTTATTGAAATTATATTGGAAGAAAAAGTAAAAATCGTTTTTACTTCCGCCGGAAATCCGAGAACTTGGACTAAAAAACTTCAAGAAAACGGAATAAAAGTCGCTCATGTTGTTGCGAATACAAAATTTGCTTTAAAATCGCAAGAAGCCGGTGTCGATGCTGTTGTTGCCGAAGGTTTTGAAGCAGGCGGACACAACGGAAGAGAAGAAACTACCACAATGGCACTGATTCCGGCAGTAAAAAAACTGATAAACATACCGCTGATTGCCGCCGGCGGAATAGCTTGCGGAAGAACAATGTTTGCCGCAAGAGTGCTGGGAGCGGACGGTGTTCAAATCGGCAGTCGTTTTGTGGCATCGGAAGAGTCGCCGGCACACGATAATTTTAAAAATGAAATAGTAAAAGCAAAAGAGGGACATACCGGTTTGATGTTCAAAAAACTTATTCCGGTACGCCTTATTTATAATGAATTTG
>JAOZMN010000050.1:3183-12753 GCA_029934265.1 Bacteroidales bacterium | reverse complement strand
CAAAGTTAAAGATAATAATTTTTTTGCTTCCGATGCAAATTCCATTGGCAACTTATTCAGAACTTCTTTTGCAAAACCATTTACTATCAGGCTTACAGCGTTTTCTGTCTCCAAACCTCGCTGATTGCAATAAAAAATTTGGTCTTCTGCAATTTTTGAAGTCGTAGCCTCATGTTCTACGGTTGCTGTACTGTTGTCGCAATCGATATACGGGAAAGTATGTGCCCCGCACTTGTCGCCGATAAGCAAAGAATCGCATTGAGAGTAATTTCTGGAATTTTCAGCATTTTTAGAAATTTTCACCAGCCCTCTGTATGTATTCTGACTTTTCCCGAGCGAAATTCCTTTTGAAATTATCGTACTTTTGGAATTTTTGCCGAGATGTATCATTTTTGTGCCGGTATCAGCTTGCTGATAATTGTTTGTAACAGCTACCGAATAAAATTCACCGACCGTATTATCACCTTTTAATATCGTTGAAGGATATTTCCAAGTAACCGCAGAGCCGGTTTCGACTTGCGTCCATGAAATTTTTGAATTATCGCCTTTGCAAATTCCTCTTTTTGTAACGAAATTATAAATTCCGCCTTTGCCGTCTTTATCGCCGGGATACCAATTTTGTACTGTCGAATATTTTACTTCGGCATCTTTCATTGCCACTATTTCTACAATGGCGGCATGTAATTGATTTTCATCTCTTTGCGGTGCAGTACAGCCTTCAAGATAACTCACATAACTTCCTTCGTCGGCAATAATTAAAGTTCTTTCAAACTGTCCGGTTTGTGCTTGATTTATCCTGAAATAAGTGGATAATTCGACAGGGCAACGCACTCCTTTTGGGATATATGCAAAAGAACCGTCCGTAAAAACGGCACAATTAAGTGTTGCGTAAAAATTGTCAGTATAAGGAACTACCGATGCAAGATATTTCTCTATCAGTTCGGGGTGTTCTTGAATTGCTTCGCTTATCGAACAAAATATAATTCCGAGTTTCCCCAAAGTTTCCTTGAAAGTGGTATGCACAGAAACACTGTCCATTACAATATCCACGGCAACTCCGGAAAGTATTTTTTGTTCTTTTACCGGAACACCAAGTTTCTCGAAAGTTGCAAGAATTTCGGAATCCACTTCGTCCAAACTATTATATTTCGGTGTATTTTTTGGTGCAGAATAATAACTGACATTTTGAAAATCAGGCTCCTTGTATTCTAATTGCCCCCATTTGGGTTCTTTTAGAGTGAGCCATTTTTTATAAGCTTTCAAACGAAAGTCAAGCATGAACTGTGGCTCATTTTTCTTTGCAGAAAGTTTGCGTATTACCTCTTCGCTAAGCCCTACCGGAAAATCATCTGTTTCAATATCCGTGTAAAAACCGGCTTCGTATTCTTTATTTTTATATTCGTCTAATATGGTGTTATCGTTATTCATTACAGTGTAATTTTTGAAGTTGTATCAATTTATTACTCATTAAAATTAATTTACTTAACTTTTCCTTTTAAAAAAATGAAGCTTTTGCCAAAGTTGTTCTAAAATAATTAATATATTGCATAAAAATAAGTTATTTAGATTAAATCTAAATAAAGTGCAAATGTAAAAAAAAAACATTCTCGTAAAAAAAAATATTATCAAAAATATGGAAAAATAATATGATTTGTATCAATAAAATAAATTACAATATTTCAAAAATACAAAAAAATAAAACCTTAAACTAAAAAAACAAATCATGAAAAATTTCTTTAAGATTAACTTAATCATAATTGCCTTATTTTTGGCAAGTTGTGGCGGGACAAGTACAAGTTTACGTGTAGATGCCGAAAAATCGACATCGGACGAGGCTTACGGGGCAGATATGGTGTCTGCAAAAGAATCACATAAATCAGAATCCGATTTAAGAGAGGAATCTCCGGTTGATAGTGAAGAAGTTCCGGCAGATGTCGAAAACCCGGAAATTCATAATAACCGAAACAGTGCGGGTTTGCTGACAGCCGGCGAATGGAACGACAGTGAAAATTGGTTTTTTTGGCAAAAATTAATCAATGACAAACAATGGTCGCAAATGCAACATTCATGGAGTTTTTATTTGAAAGATAAAATTTCTGTCCTTGTTAAAAATCAAAATGGCAAAGCTCTGAATAATATAAAAATTGTACTTGAAGATGTGCAAGGAGCAAAAGTATGGGAAGCAAAAACGGATATTTTCGGGAAAGCTAATTTATTTTCGGAAATTTACGGCAGTCGTGCAAATAAATTGACATTGAAAGCTATTAGTGAAACCGGAGAGGAAATAAAACTCGACAATATCGTTTTGAATAAAGAAAATAATATTACAATAAATCAAGAACAAGCAAATTTAACCGATTTGGATATTATGTTTGTTGTTGATGCCACCGGTTCAATGAGCGATGAAATTAACTTTTTGAAAACCGACCTTAACGATATTATCGGTAAAATAAAAACCAAAACACCGGAGCTTACGCCAAGGGTAGGAATGGTTTTTTACAGAGATAAATCAGATGATTATATTGTAAAAGATTTTGATTTTGAGACAAATATGTCAAATATTATCGGTAACTTGGAACAACAATCCGCAGGTGGAGGAGGCGATTTTCCGGAAGCTGTAGAAAAAGGTTTAGAGTATGCTGTAAAAGATAAATCGTGGAGCAATAATGCCAAAACAAGACTTATGTTTTTAATTCTTGATGCTCCCCCGCATAAAAATAAAGAGGATATTGTAAGTATTCAAATATCAATAAAAAAAGCTGCAGAACTCGGTATAAAAGTTATCCCGATAGTTGCAAGCGGTATAGATAAAGACACCGAGTTTTTAATGCGTTTCATGTCTGTATCAACAAACGGAACTTATGTTTTTCTTACCGATGACAGCGGTATCGGAAATTCTCATATTGAACCAACAGTCGGGAAATATGAAGTGGAATTTTTAAACAATTTAATTATCCGACTAATAATGAAATATACGGGAACAGACCCCTCGTAAAAACACCTGTTTTTTATTGCAATGAGACCTTGATTTTATTAAAAATCAAGGTCTCATCTTTTCAACGAAAGTTTAAGAACTCGATAATTTTTTGTGTAATATGCTGACTTTCAATAAATGCGTAGTAAGTACTATAAAAACAATAAGTATTCATAACTTACAGATAGTCATACGTTACGATGTTTTTCAAACCTTTCCGTATAAAAAATTTCATGGATAACTTTAACCTGAATAATTTATAAACTTTCTATTACAATTCTTCCGGTTAATACTAAACAAAAATGAGACAATTACGATATTTCTATCTAATCATCTCACTTACAAGGTGGTGCCACCCGGGATTGAACCAGGGACACATGGATTTTCAGTCCATTGCTCTACCAACTGAGCTATGGCACCCTTTTTGGTTTTTGCGGTTGCAAAGGTAAATAAGTTTTTTTGTTTTCAAAAAAAATGTCAAAAAAAATATTACTTTTGTCGGTGAAATTTAATAAAAAACAATGACAGCTTATAAAATTTTAAAGCAAATCCTCTATTACATAGCAATTTCGCCTATAAAAGTATATCAAATTTTCATATCACCTTTTACACCTTCAAGTTGCCGGCACATACCTACTTGCTCGCAATATTCGATAGAAGCACTGAAAAAACACGGTATTCTAAAAGGCTTTTGGCTTTCAGGAAAAAGACTTTCAAAATGCCACCCTTGGGGAACACACGGCTACGACCCTGTTCCAGAGAAAAAAATAAAAGTTAAAAACTATAAATAATCAATAATCTATACAATTAAATAATTTACTAAAAATGAAAAAAACATTATTTACATTATTTATCGGAATATTTTATCTCGGACAAATTTTTGCTCAAATCGGAGTATCGGCGGAAGATTTAAAAAAAATAAAAAAATCGTATGACAAAGAAGATGCTTATACAAAAGCTGTTACAAATGCGGTTTCCAATAACAGTATAAAAAATCTTGCTTTGAACAGACAAAATATCGGAAAATACGACCATAATTTTAAATATAAAGTCAAAGTTAAAGGTATCAGTAATCAGAAACAATCCGGCAGATGTTGGATGTTTACAAGCATGAATATATTAAGGTATAAAACAATAAGCAATTTGAAACTTTCCGGTTTTGAATTTTCTCATAATTATCTGTATTTTTGGGATATTTTTGAGAAATCGAATACTTTTTTGGATTTAATAATAAGTACACGAAAATCAAGCTACGATGACCCCGAAGTAAGAAGATTGCTTTCCGGAGTAATCGGCGATGGCGGAGCATGGAATTCTTTTGTAAATTTAAGTACAAAATACGGACTTGTTCCCAAAGACGTAATGCCCGAAACGCACACAAGTAACGGAACATCTCAAATGATGTCTATTCTTAAAAACAAACTTAGAGAAAACGCCGTCTTTTTAAGAGAAAATAAAGAAAAATCCGTTTCCGAATTAAATAAAGAAAAAATAAAAATGCTTAGCGAAATATACAGAATACTTGCCATAAATCTCGGCGAACCTCCGACAAGTTTCGAATGGAGATACAAAGACAAATCCGGAGATTTAAGCGAATATAAAACTTATACACCGCTCGAATTTATGAAAGAGGCAATAAAAATGACAAGTTTCGACGATTATGTAATGTTCATAGATGACCCGAGCCGAGAATATTACAAACTTTACAAGAAGGAATACGACAGCAATCTTTCCGGAGGAATAGACTGGACGTACATTAATTTACCGGTTTCAAAACTTAAAGAATTTGCTTTGGCATCAATTAAAGACAACGAAGCAATGTATATATCCTGTGATGTAGGAAAACAACTAAATAAAGACGAAGGACTTCTCGACTTGGATAATTATGATTATCAATCAATTTTCGGAGTTGAATTTTCGATGAATAAAAAGCAAAGAATGCAAACATATCAAAGCGGTTCTTCGCACGGAATGGCACTCATGGCGGTCGATGTCGACAGTTCCGAAAAACCTGTAAAATGGCAAGTTGAAAACAGCTGGGGAAGCAGTAGCGGACACAATGGTTACCTCACGATGACCGACCGTTGGTTTGATGAATATATGTTCCGAATAGTTATTCGCAAAAAATATATTGATGACAAAACTTTAAAAATATTAAAGCAAAAACCGATAATTGTTCCGGCATGGAATCCTGCATTTATGATTGATAATTAAGGTTTTAAACCTTAAAATTAAATTTTACAAATATTAAATTTTATATTTTAATATAAAAAAACCATATTTGCAGCCTGTAAAAAAATAAAAATTTAATTAAAACAATAAATATGAACGTTGCAATAAAAGAATCTTTAAGGGACTCCAAGAAAGCAAGATGGACGGCACTGGTAGTAATATCATTATCAATGTTCGGAGCATATTTTTTTAACTATGCCATGTCGCCGGTAAAACCGATGCTTGAAAGCCAACTTGGTTGGAACAGTGCAGATTTCGGAATGTACACTTCTTCTTACGGTTGGTTTAACGTATTCCTTTTTATGTTGATATTCAGTGGAATAATTTTGGATAAGGTAGGAATAAGAATCACAGGAATAGGTGCAACTGTCATGATGGCTGTGGGAACAGGTATTAATTATTGGGCTGTAACAACAAGTTTTCCGGAAGGAGCCATGATACTGGGTATGAAAACACAAGTTGCATTGTCGTGTTTGGGTTTCGCAATATTCGGAGTAGGAACGGAGGCTGCCGGAATTACTGTATCAAAGGCTGTAGTAAGATGGTTTAAAGGAAAAGAAATGGCATTCGCCATGGGTATGCAAATGTCTATCGCTCGTCTCGGAACAGCACTTGCACTTGGAATAGCTTTACCACTTGCTAAGAATTTTTCTTATGCAACTCCTGTATTAGTAGCTTTAGCTCTTATGCTTATCAGCGTAATAGCATTTATATTTTATACCATTTTAGATAAACGATTAGACGCTTCGGAAGCACATATAGAGGTTGAAGAAGAAGACCCTTTTAAAATTAAAGATATTTTATTGATTGTTAAAAATAAAGCATTTTGGTTTATCGCCATTCTATGTGTATTATTTTACGGAGCAGTTTTCCCTTTCTTATTTTATGCTACCGATTTAATGATAAATAAGTATCATGTAGATCCTTATTTCGCAGGAATTATTCCGGGTTTATTACCTTTCGGAACAATTTTACTCACTCCTTTGTTCGGAGGAATTTATGATAAAAAAGGTAAAGGTGCTTCGATTATGATTCTTGGCTCGCTTATTTTAATTTTTGTACATGGTTTCTTATCTGTTCCCGGCATTACAAATTGGATATTTGCAACTGTCATGGTAATAACTCTTGGAATTGGTTTTTCATTAGTTCCTGCGGCAATGTGGCCATCCGTTCCCAAAATTATACCCGAGAAACAACTTGGAACTGCTTATGCAGTAATCTTTTGGATTCAAAATATTGGTTTGCTCAGTATTCCTCTTTTACTGGGTGTTGTTCTTAACTCAACAAACCCCGACGTGTCACCAAACAAAACTATGATTAAAACTGCAATTGAAAAATCATATAATAAAACATTATCCGGAGTAGATATGGAATTTACTAAAAAAGAAATTAAAGATGCTGTTGAAAAAGCAAGTAATGGTGTTATTGACTCTATTGTTCAATCAATATCCTACGATGCTGTACCTATAAGCAAAATTGATACGGCAGCTGTTAAGTCGAATATTTTTACCACTACAAACAAGGCTGTTTTAAGTATAGATATGTCCGGGGATAAAAAAATAGTATTAAATAAAGTAGTTAAATCTACAATTTCAGGTACATATAAAATTGTTACAAATAAAAAATTAAATATCAGGTATAATTATCAAGTTGATATGTTGATTTTTACCGCTCTCGGAATATTGGGATTACTTTTAGCATTCCTTCTTAAAGCAGAAGACAAGAAAAAAGGATATGGTCTTGAATTACCGAACATAAAACAGGAAGAAACCAAAGAAGAAGAATAATGAGTAAGAGCCTTTAGCTCAGTTGGTTTAGAGCGCTTGCTTGACAGGCAAGAAGTCGGCGGTTCAAATCCGCCAAGGCTCACCTGATTAAAAAAACAAAAAGTCTTACAATTTAATGTAAGGCTTTTTGTTTTTTTAATAAAATCAGCTACACAGGTATCTAAAAATTTGTAAATTGTCATAAATTGTGCAAATTTACAAACCGGATAACGAGAATTTTTAAAATAAGTATTTTTACAAAAGTTTTTTTTGTATTAATATTTGCATAATAATTTAATTAATAGGTTTTTATAAACATGACTTTACTTCGTTGAAAAGGACGAAGACCTTAAAAAATAAATTTGAAAACATTTGCCGACATAATATTACCGCTTCCTCTTCCGCAACTTTTTACTTATGAAATTTCCGGGAATATTACTCCTGCGGTAGAACAAGGAAAAAGAATTGTAGTACAATTCGGTAAAAAGAAAATATATACCGGAATTGTTCGTAAAATTCACAATATAAAACCGGGATACGACACAAAAACGATAATATCCGTAATTGATGATTTTCCTATAATATCCGAAATACAATTTAGTTTTTGGGAATGGTTAGCAAATTACTATATGTGTTCGGTAGGAGAAATATATAAAGCCACTTTACCGTCCGGATTAAAATTAGAAAGTCAAACAAACTTAACTTATAACAAAGAACCTGCGGAAAACGAACTTTCAGAAAAACAAAAAAATATTTTCCTTACAATAAAGAAGGCAAAAAGTATAAGTATTTCAAAGCTGCAAGCAAGTGTTGATTTTAATATTATTTACACAGTAAAATCTTTACTTGGGAAACAATTAATATCTGCACATGAATATTTGCATGAAAAATATAAAGTCAAGAAAGAAACTTATATTGGAATTGCGGAAAAATTATCGGACGACAAACAACTCTCCATTGTACTCGATACCCTGAATAAAGCTCCCAAGCAACAAGAACTTCTTATGAGTTTTGTTTACATGAAAAAATACGGAAGCGATAAATACGAAGGTTTACCGCCGAGCGAAAAATTTGTAAAATCAGTATTTTTAAAACATTGCAATGCAAGTTCGGCGACTTTAAACGCACTTATCAAAAAAGAAATTTTTATTAGTGAAGAAAAAGAAATTGGTCGTCTTGCTGAAACAAGCCATACAAAAATTCAAAATAAAGAGCTGAATGAATATCAAAAAAAAGCCTATAGTGAAATAAAAGAAAATTTCACAAAAAAAGATACTGTTCTTTTACACGGCGTAACCTCGAGCGGAAAAACCGAAATTTACATAAAACTGATAAAAGAACAATTAGAAAAAGGAAAACAAGTACTGTATTTATTACCGGAAATAGCACTTACTACTCAAATAATCAATCGTTTAAAAGATATTTTCGGCGATGATGCAGGAGTTTACCACTCTCGCTTCAGCGATGCCGAAAGAGTAGAAATATGGAATAATTTGCATGAAAACAATGATTTAAACAAAAATTACAAACTAATACTCGGAGTACGCTCATCTATATTCTTGCCATTCAGTAATTTGGGACTGATAATTGTTGATGAAGAACACGAAAATACTTACAAACAATTTAATCCCGCACCTCGCTATAATGCACGAGATTCCGCCATAGTTTTGGCAAAATTGCATGGAGCAAAAGTCCTGCTCGGGACGGCAACCCCCTCTGTGGAAACTTATTATAACTGCAAAACAGAAAAATACGGCTTAGTCGAAATTTTTAATCGTTATAAAGACATTTCGATGCCGGAAATATTTACCGCTGACGTGTTAACAGCAAGAAAACGCAAACAAATGAAGGGTCATTTTACCCCGACCTTAATCGAAAATATTAAAATTGCCATTGATAATAAACAACAAGTCATTCTTTTTCAAAACCGAAGAGGCTTTTCACCCTATTTAGAATGCAATACCTGTGCATGGATACCAAGATGTGAAAATTGTGATGTCAGTTTGACTTATCACAAACACAATAATCAAGTTACCTGTCATTATTGCGGTTACAGTTATGAAAAACCAAACCAATGCAATGCTTGTGGCGATACTGCCATGCAAACAAAAGGCTTCGGTACCGAAAAAATAGAAGAAGAACTCGATGAGTTGTTACCCGGTTTGCTTATCGCCAGAATGGACTTGGACAGTACACGTTCGGCTAAAAAATTCAGGAAAATTATAACCGATTTTGAAACGGGAAAAACTAATATTCTTATTGGTACTCAAATGGTTACAAAAGGTTTGGATTTTGACAACGTAGCTTTGGTAGGTGTTATGAATGCTGATAATTTATTAAACTATCCGAATTTCAGAGCTTTTGAAAGAAGTTTTCAATTAATGGCACAGGTGAGCGGAAGAGCCGGACGGAAAAACAAAAGAGGCAAAGTCATAATTCAGACTACCACGCCAAAACATCACATAATTAAAAATGTAATAGATAATAATTTTCAAAATATGTATGCCGTTGAAATTCAAGACAGGCAAATATATAAATATCCACCCTTTTATCGACTGATAAATATAAATTTAAAACACAAACAAAAATACATCCTCG
>JAOZMN010000050.1:0-3173 GCA_029934265.1 Bacteroidales bacterium | reverse complement strand
TGCTTTCGGCAATAGATTATTAGGACCGGAATATCCTTTAGTATCAAGAATACAAAATCAATATATAAAAACAATGCTTCTGAAAATAGAGAAAGAAAAATCAATAATTAAAGCCAAAAATATTCTAAATAGAATTATGTCAGAAGTGAAAACAGTGGAAAAATTCAAATACGTAAAATTTATTTTAGACGTAGATCCTATGTGATAATTATATAACAAATCAAAAAATGGACACATTTTCAAAACAAATTTTCAAAACTTACGATAATTACAAAGATACTAATTTTGCATCAAAATATCTTTCTCATTCACAAATTGAAATTTCTTTGAAAAAACATTTTGAAGAAGGTATTTTTGAAGCAAAAGAAATAGGAAAATCTTGTAACGGTAAAAGTATCAATGTTTTTAAATACGGTTCCGGTAAAATAAAAATTTTATTATGGTCGCAAATGCACGGCAACGAAGCAACCGGGACTCAAGCAATTTTTGACATTCTTAATTTTCTGTCCGACAATAAAAATTTCATGGAAATTAAAAATCAAATTCACAAAGAATGTACACTTTATTTTGTTCCGATGCTCAATCCGGACGGAGCAGAATTTTATAAAAGAGAAAATGCTTTTAATATCGACATTAATCGTGATGCCGTAAAACTGCAAACTCCGGAAGGTAAACTTCTTATGAATTTGGTAAATCAAATAAAACCGGATTTCGGATTCAATCTTCACGACCAAGATATTTATTATTCCGCAGGAAATACAAAAAAGCCGGCTGTAATCTCATTTTTAACACCGGCTTTTGATGTAGAAAAGAACATTAATGTCTCTCGTAAAAATTCAATGAAATTGATAGTGGAAATGAATAAAATACTGTCAAACTTTATTCCCGACTGTATCGGCAAATATTATGATGATTTTTATCCGAATGCTTTTGGGGATAACATTCAAAAAAAAGGAGTTTCGACAATATTGATAGAATCCGGCGGATATTATAACGACCCCGAAAAACAATTTGTCAGAAAACTTAATTATACGGCAATAATTTCCGGATTAGTTTCAATATCCGACAAAAAATATCTCGAAAATTCCATATCAGATTACGAAAAAATACCGTTTAACAAAAAAAACAGTCTATTTTATTCAATATTTAAAAATAAAATAATTGAAAAAAATAATTGTAAGTCAGTAGTTGATATAGGAATGCGAAAACGATATGTTTTTAACAAAAAAAATCGGGGTTTGGAAGAATTATATCTTATCGAAAACATTGGCGACTTATCGGAATATTCAGCATTTAACAATAAATCGGAAATAAATATTCCTAAAAAAATGCTTACCGAAAAATTTAATAATCTACCAATAATCATCTGATTATTAGCACATAACAAAATCATCAATCTTCTATAATCAAACTTTTAAGTCTTTCTATTTGATGCACTTTATTTACACGTCTCATACTACGAGCTGTTTCCGTAAAGAACTGGTGAGAAGATAAAAACTTAACTTGCAATTTATTCCAACTGTTTAAACTGCCGATAATTCCTTGTACCTTCAATTCTCTGTGCAATGTATCCGAAACAGGAACAAAATCCCTTCTTCCGAGATAATCCAAATCCGCATCGCAAATTATTTTTTGAAGCAAAGTTTTAGGTTGCGGCGGCAACTCTGTTGCCATAATAATACCTGTAATAGTATCAATTTGTTCCGGACTGTAATTATACTTGGGTAAAATTTCCCTTGCAATTTCACAACTTATAGCTTCATGTCCCTTCGATTGTTTCACCTGTCCGAAATCGTGAAAAAGACCCGCCGTTTTCAACAGCAACATTTCTTCTTCACTCACCCCCTCGCCACTACCGATTATTTCGACACCTATAGTAACATCTATGGTATGTTTAAGGTCGTGATAATATAAATGTTTCGGAAGTTCTCGCTCCAAACGGTCAAGAACATAATCATTCAAATCTTCAAACCGTATAACTTGCAACTTTGTACGAAATTTATCGTTGGGAAGTAAGCCTTTCCCTTCAACGGAAAGTTCCGGTCTGTAACCTACAACACTGTAAATTGAGATATTACCTTTGTATTTTACCGGTAATTTGAACTTAAATTTACAAGTAAAAAAGCTTTTGACAAACTCGTAAGTCATTTGAGAAATATTAAGCTCGCCCGGTTTACTTGTAGATTCGATTCTTCCGGCGATATTTACGGTATCACCTTTAATATCATATGATTTTTTTTTCTTTCCGTGAATACTTGCCACAACCGGACCGGTGTGCATTCCGAAAGTCAAACCCCATATTTTTTTATTGTTTTTTTTCGATTCTCCTTGAAGTTTTTTCAGATACATTTTCATCTCAAAAGCAGCTTTTATAACCTCTATCGGATTTGTCCTATTTTTTTTCGGGATTCCTCCGGCACACATATACGAATCTCCTATCGACTTTACTTTTTCTATATTATTTTTATCTACAACATCATCGAATTTGAAGAAAAAATCATCAAGCTCATCAATTAGAGCTTCCGCATCTCTCTCTTCCGCAAGTTTTGCAAAACCTTTTACATCGGAATATAAAACCGTAACCATCTTATACCTTAACGATTTTGTTCCGCCTCGCATTTTTATTTGCTTTTTGGAATCCATCGGTAAAAATGACAAAAGCTCCGCATTACGGTCATTTTCTTCCCGCACTTCTTTATTTTGTTCGGCAAGCTCCTCGTTTAACTTTCCTAAGTAAACAATACGCTCTTGAAGTATTTGTACTTCTTCCAATAGCTCTTTTTTACTTTTATTTTCCATTTCGTTGTAAGATATATACTAATGCAATATTCCTAAAATCAATAAACTTCACAACTTTAAAACTTCATAAATTAAAGTATAAACCTGTTATTCAGTTTATATTTCAAAATTCATTCCAAAAATTACTCAAAAACTCGGTACAAATATACTTAATATTTCATTATTTATATTTTTTTTTCGTTTTTTTTCGTTTTTTCGTAAAAAAGTATTATTTTTGACTACAATATTTTACGTCAGTTGAAAAATAAGAGAATAAACCATGCTGAAATACGGAATATTTTTTTGTTTCAATACGGTTTAAAAAACACTAAAATAATTCATGTATATTTCAATTGAAAAGTACCCGGTATTCCGGTTGAAAAGTATCCACTAAA
>JAOZMN010000346.1 GCA_029934265.1 Bacteroidales bacterium | reverse complement strand
ATAAATAAATAATAAATAATAATTAAATAATAAATAAATAATAAATAAATAATAATTAAAAAGTAAAATTTCTTTTTGTGAATCTATGCTTAGGATAATGTTAAAAAAAGTTTAAAAACGGTACTCCCTTTATATTTTTTATTGTAAAATCATAAATAAAAAAACTATTATTACGATTATTGATATTAACCCTTTTATCATACTATATAAAATAAAAGAAAGTACCGAAAAAACTATTTAGAAATATTTAAAAAATTAGGTTTAAGAACAAGCATTACCCAAGCCCAATTACTTGGCTCTCGGTCTGTTGTTAAGTCTCCTGTTTTAAGAGCATACATTCCGTCCGATGCAATCATGTGTGAATATCCGAATTGGATACTTGCCACTTTCGGTACAAAATGGTAGCCTGCCCATAAGTCAATTTCAGTTCCGAGTGTTGTAAGGTCTTGTAAGTTTCCGTCTTTATCTGTATATTTCGATTTTCCGGCAGCCAAAAAATAATGAGGTATAAGTTTTACAAAAAACGGTCCTTTTTTATAGATAAGTTTTAGGTTAATATCAGTAAGACCAACTGAATTTCCATGATTCCCGACATAAAAATAATCCATCCAACCGTTAAATTTGTGATTTGTTCCGTAAAAAGGAGTGAATGCTTTATTTCCTTTGTCTTTTTGTGTTCCGTCATCGTTGTAGCTGTTACCGGATAATTGCTCAAAACCGATTCCGGCTTTAAAATTATCGTTTACTTTATACATAATGTCTAATCCGATGTCGTAAGCACTTACATCACCGTTGTCTGTTTCAGTTCCTCCTGTAACCCAGTCAGCTCCGGGAGTTTGTCCGAGCTGGTAGTAAAAGTTCAGTGCAGCTGTTAAAGCCCCCGCTTTGTAAACTAATCTTGGTCCTACAGTCATAGAATATACTGATTTTTGGTCTTTGATTGAAGTACTGTCTGCTTGCAGTTCCGATTTTGCTTTACCGTTGTTTAAGAATAAAAAGCTGTATGTAAGGTCGCTTACTTTCCCGTTAAGATGTAAAAACTGCATATCTCTGTAAGCATCAATTCCTTGATACGTATTATTATGAAATGCAAAACCTACATCGGCTTTTATAAATCCGTCATATTTAAGCATAAATAAATCGTGTGAGCGTGCTTGATCAGCCCAACCTACGCTTCCGAAAATTCGGTGGTCATCATAAACAACTTCCATACGACCGGCTTTAATAGAAAGCGATTTCATCAGTTCGATTTGTGCCCAAGCTTCATGTATAGATATTCCGTCAGCTTCATTTTTAACTAATTGTTTCTGGCTTCCCCAGTTACGAACGTCTTGCAATACAAGTTTTGAACTTACTTTATTTGCTTTGTAAGCAAAATTTAATCTGCTTCTTTGGTGTATTGAAGAAGAAGCACGCTGGTCTTTAAATGCAGGAGATTTATAACCGTTTCCCATTTCCCAACGAGGACGAATTTCTCCGTTTAGTGTAAATTGCGAAAACTTTTTCTCGACTTCGGTAGTGGTTGTTTCTTGCGAAAAACCGTTAAGTGCCACAAAACCAAGCAACAAAGCGGTAAAAAAATAGTTTAGTTTACTCATAAGTATAAAATTTTAAGTTAGTAATTAAGTTTATTATATTTGTTAAAGTTTCACATATTCAAGTATCTGAATACTTGATTTATTGTTGTATAATATTTGTTCTTATTATAATAAGTATGTAATTTTCGGAAATTTATTTATGCTGCGGCCAAACGGGGCAGACTTAAAATTTTTTCTTCAAATCTCCTTGATAATTAATATCCTGTGCTTCGACATTTTCATCGTTCAGCCATTCCGGAATGCTGTTTATTTCAACGTTTTCTCTAAGTTTTTCTAATTCGTCTTCGCTGTAAGAATAAACCATTTCTGCGGAAATTACTCCGTCAAATTTTTGTATTTTTTGCAGTTTTTCAATTTCCTGTTCAACTCCCTTACCTTCTACAGTTATTATAATTCGTCCTTTTTCATCGTGCAAATGGTAATCGCACAATTCACTTTTTTTTATTAATTCGACAAGTTTTTCAATTCTGTCGGGTGTTGTTTGTACTACTATACTTGAAATTGTCATATATTCTTATATAAAAATTGTCTGATGGTAATTATTTAAAATTAATGAATATCAATATTTCAGACTTCGTCCGAATTTTAAATTTTTGCAAATAAAGTCGTTATTCGACTTTCCTGAATACTTATATTTTCCAAAACATTATTTCTGAATCCTCACTTGAACTTATTAATCTGTTATTGTTAATGAAAAATATTTTTGTCTGTGTGCTTTTTTGTCCTTTAAGTTTATATTTAATTTGCTTTGTTCGGACATCAAAAATAAAAATATCATTTTCTTCGTTTGCCGAATAAGCTCCAAGACTTGCATCGGAATTTAAAGCAACGCAATATACCAAAAAACTTGCCGGAATATGATAAGCTGTTCCTGTTTTTATTTTATATATTCCGACCTTTCTGTCTTGCCCGGCTGTAATAATTGTTCCGTTTTGATAATCCAACGAATAGACATTGTCTAAATTTTGTCCGGAATATTCAGCATATACAGCTCCGTTTTTTAGTCCGAGCATTCTTACTTTTCCGCTTTCTTCGGTTGCAAAAACAAGACTTCTTGTTTTATCGGTTACGAAATTTGAAAATACCGAAGTCGATAAATGAATTCGATATGTTTCTTTATTTTTAATTATGTCGTAAAGTACTAATTCATTACTCAATAATCCTAAAATAATTTTATTTTTATCGGAAAAATATGCTTTTTTAATCATCATTTTTGATGATAGTGCATCTATTATTTTTATCCTTTTTCCTTTATCGAAAAAATATACATCTCTGTAACCTCCTTTGCCTTGCGAAACTATCAAAATATTATTACCGAAAACATCTATGGAAAAAATTTTTGTTTTTATGGTCTCTCCTGCAAAATCAGTAATATCCGGAACAGATAAAGTTTTTATTTTTTTTCTTTTATTAATATCATATATTTCCACGACACTTTGGTCGGTTGCGACAAAAAGTGTATCGTTTCGATATACAAAATCTGTAACCGAACCGGTGGATTTTATAATAAATTCCGGTTCGATTGCCGATAATGTAAATACATTACAAATTAATAATATAATTGATAATTGTAAATTGATAATTGTAAATTATTAATTGTTATTTAACTCCTTCGCCGATGTTTTCATTCAGATTTGATTTTGATTTCCCTGTATCGTTTCTGAAATCGGGGGTGAAATTATTTTTCACGTCAAGAGTTGCGTTTGTAAGCGGAACATGACATTGGTTACAATTATATCTGTCGGTACTTAATTTCCCTTCCAAATCTTTTACGGTAACTCCGTTTTCGCTTTCTTTTACAGTATATTTTCCTCCGTTCTTTTCTATTTCGGGACGGTAACTTGTAAGATGAGAGGTCGGAATAGCAACTGCTCCTGTCGCTGCCACTTTA
>JAOZMN010000345.1 GCA_029934265.1 Bacteroidales bacterium | reverse complement strand
ACGATTATCAAAAATTTCAATAACGAAAAAACTATTATTCTCTATCCGTTTGTAAGAAGCAGAAAGGTACATTAAAAAGAACTTTTTTAATAAATAATAAAAAAAGGATATATACAAGCAAGAATCGACGGTGAAATAAAAGAACTTTCCGACGGTATGAAAATCGACCGATATAAAGTTCATAATATTGAAATTGTAATAGATAAATTAAAAGTATCCGAAAAAAATGAAGAACGTCTTAAAAAAGCAGTTGATATTGCAATGAAACACGGAAACGGGGTTATCGTGGTTTTGAATGCCGAAACCGGTGAGCAAAAATTTTTCAGCCGAGAATTAATGTGTCCCACAACCGGTATGTCTTATGATAAGGTTGCACCAAATTCGTTTTCCTTCAATTCGCCGCAAGTTGCCTGTCCGGCTTGCAACGGACTCGGAATTACCAAACAAATTTCTATAGATAAAGTTATTCCCGACAAAAATAAAACCATATATAAAGGTGGAATTTTACCACTTGGCGAATATAAAAATATACTGATTTTCTGGCAAATAGAAGCTATCGGCGAAAAATACGGTTTCACGCTTAAAACTCCGATAAAAAATATTTCCGAAAAAGCATTGGATATTATTATTAACGGTTCGGACGAGCAATTTTATATTTCAAATTCATCTTTGGGAATTTCGGCAAATCTTACTTTGAGTTTTGACGGAATAATGCAACATATTGAACGACAGGCAAGAGGCTCAAATAAAACTTCCGAAAATTTTCTGAAAACTTATTATGAACATACAAAATGTGAAACTTGTAAGGGCGAAAGACTGCGTAAAGAGTCGCTTTGGTTTCGTTTTGCGGATAAAAATATAAGTGAGCTTGCTCAAATGGATATTGAAGAACTTGCAAATTTCTTTAAAAACGTAAAAAATAAACTTTCGGACAGGCAAAATAAAATTGCCGGCGAAATAATCAAGGAACTTCAAACAAGAATACAATTTCTTATAGATGTAGGTTTGAGTTATTTGTCTTTGAACAGAGCGTCCGGAAGTCTTTCCGGCGGTGAAAGTCAGCGAATACGACTTGCTTCTCAAATTGGCTCGAAACTCGTAAATGTTCTTTATATTTTGGACGAGCCGAGTATCGGATTGCATCAAAAAGATAATCGAAAACTTATAGATTCGCTTGCCAAACTTCGTGATACCGGAAATTCGGTTATCGTAGTCGAACACGATAAGGATATGATGCTTACCGCCGACCACATTATAGATATGGGACCTCGTGCCGGACGACACGGTGGCGAAATTATAGTTTCGGGAACTCCGGAAGAAATTTTAAAAAGCAATTCGCTTACCGCACAATATCTTAACGGACAAAAAAAAATAGAAATTCCTAAAATCAGAAGAAAGGGAAACGGTAATTTTATAGTCTTGAAAAATGCGACAGGTAATAATCTGAAATCCGTTACCGTAAAAATTCCTTTAGGAATGTTTGTATGCGTTACAGGTGTTTCCGGAAGCGGTAAATCTTCCTTGATAAACAATACTTTACACCCGATTTTAAGCAAACTTTTTTATAAATCGCTGAAAGTTCCTTTACCTTACGGCGAAATTACCGGAACGGAACATATCGACAAAATAATAGAAGTGGACCAATCGCCGATAGGACGTACACCACGCTCAAATCCTGCAACTTACACTAAACTTTTTGACGAAATAAGGAAACTGTACGAAAAACTTCCGGAAGCAAAAATCAGAGGATATAAAAGTGGTCGGTTTTCTTTTAACGTAAAAGGAGGACGTTGTGAAACTTGCAGAGGAGCAGGTGTTCAAACTATCGAGATGCACCTGATGCCCGATGTTTACGTGCATTGCAAAGATTGTCAAGGAAAAAGATATAATAGAGAAACGCTTGAAGTTCGTTATAAAGGAAAATCAATAAATGATGTTTTGGATATGACTATCGAAGATGCAATTTCTTTTTTTGAGAATTTTCCGAGAATTTTGAAAAAATTAACTGCCTTAAACAGTGTCGGCTTAGGATATATAACTCTGGGACAGCAAGCTACAACACTTTCCGGCGGTGAAGCTCAAAGAGTAAAACTCGCCACCGAACTCGCCAAACGTGATACCGGAAAAACTTTATATATTCTTGACGAACCTACGACCGGCTTACATTTTGAGGATATAAAAATGTTGCTCGATGTTCTTAATAAACTTATCGACAAAGGAAATTCAATAATAGTTATCGAGCATAATTTAGATGTAATAAAAGTCGCCGACCATATTATTGACATCGGGAAAGACGGTGGGAAAGACGGCGGAAATATAATAGCAAAAGGAACTCCGGAAGAAGTTATAAAAAATAAAGAAAGTTATACAGGAAAATTTCTTAAGGACGAATTATTTACAATGAACAGATAACAAATTACAATGAACAATATCTATTGTCCGGTGTTCATTGTTCCTTGTGAATTTAGAATTTTTATACCGATTAATTTATCGAAAACCGTACCCGGTTCGTTGTAATATACATATATAATATAATTATTTTCAGTTTCGTGATGACTTCCGGCTGTTACGGAATTATCAACAATACCGTTTTTTTCATCATAAGAAACATATTCGTAATTATAAAAGCCTTGTTTTAAAAGCATTCGGAGTTCATAAGCTCCTTTTTGGGGATTAAAAAGCATTTTGTTATCGTCTGAAATACGCCAATCCGATATGGCGCCGAAAACGTACATATTCCCTGTAAGTAATTCAATATTAGTATTTAAAGTGAAATTTACATAAACATAATCAGCATCTGTTTTCGGGTCGTTTCCTTGGTCTGTATCAATTACAAATTCGCCGTTAATATCCTCTAAATAGGAGTATGGCAAATAAGAATCAGATTTTTCGGGAACTACAAAATATCTGTACAATGGTTCTTTGTAATAAACTTTTTGGATACCGCTTATCGCATATTTTTTGTTTTTAGAATTAAAAAATAAATATTCGTTTCCGCCGGCAAACAAAATTTTTCTCGGCTCGTTGTAAATTAATTTTCCTTGTTGTATAAAAGTTGGTTTTATATTGGTAAGCAGGTTGTCTTGTCTGTTATTTTGTCCGACAACAATATTTACTCTGTCCAAAGGCTCATTTATAAAATTATGATTTACAGTAAACTCCAACTCTTGCGATGTCATACTTGTTTCAACGATTGAAGAACGTTTAATTTTTGCATCAATTCTGATTTTATCTTCATAAACCGAAAAACGCCTTGTTAGTATAATATCTTCACGACTATAATTTTCAAAAACCAGTAAAATATAATTTCCTGAAATTAAAGGTTTAATATCATCATTGGGAAAAATTAGTTCGTAGTGATTATACGCTTTCAAGGTGCTGAATGAAGAAGTGAAATTGCTTATTTCCGAATCCGAAAAGCCGTCTATATATTCAGTTTCAGACAAGTCGGAAGGCTTCCAATCGTGCGTACAATGAATAATGGTAAAAGAATAATCAATTATATC
>JAOZMN010000344.1 GCA_029934265.1 Bacteroidales bacterium | reverse complement strand
ATTCTATTTTTTTAGACCCGAATTACTCGACGAAAAAAAATACCCATAACGGAAACTGCTATTAGTGGCGGTGGTTTGGTAGCTTGCCTTTTTGTTTTTTGAGCTTGCGAAAAAACAAAAAGGTAAGCTACCAAACCACTGACAACTAAGCAAATGTTGTGCGTATTCATCAATCCGTGTGCAGGGACTTATCATTTCTGTATCAATCCAAAAGAATGGCGAGTAAGATAATCCAGTTTTTCAAACGAAGTGTAGAAAAAATTGATTATCTTGCTTGTCATTCTACTCTGTGTTAATAAAAATTATCTGTCCTGTTTAGTAATTAATCAAATACGCACTATGTTTTTGTTTTATGTAAAGCCTGAATTACTCATATTTGTTTGTTATTTTACAGAGTTTTCTACAATTTCAATTTCTTCGTCTGTTAGTTCGTAAAGCTCGTAAACCATTTTATCAATTTCTTTGTCGGTTTGGTTTATTTTGCTTTGTAGTTCGTTTATTTCTGTTCTTTCATCTTCAAAATATTCTCGCCAATCATTAGATAAGTTTGATTTATCTTTCTTATTTTTTATTGATATTTTTGCTTTTTTAGCGTACTCTTTTATAAATTCATCAAAAGTCAATTCATAGAAATTTTCTAATTTTTTTGGTAGTTTTTCTATTTTTCCATCAGATAGCATTTCATTTTGAAAATGTTGTAGCTTTATTTGCTGTTTTTTATGTAAAGAAAGCAATAAATCTGCTTTTTCTATGAATGGCTCTTGGACTTCTTGCGATATTTCTTTGATTGGAATTTTTGATGTAACAGGACTATCAAAATGCATTGTCCTTATTGCTTTCCCAAAAATAAATCTGTAAGAATACCAGTTTATTAATTTTGAGTTTAAAATTAACCAAATAATTTTATTTGAATAATTTGTATTTACAACAATTTGATTTATTGTATCTACAATTTTATACATAAAACTATCTGGTAAACAAGCTGTTATTTTTATATGTGCTTTGGGATTTTCAATATGTGCAACAATATTCTGAACTAAAACAGAGTTTTCTATTATTGTAGATTTTTTTTCATTTTCAATAATTTCTGTTTTAACCTTTCCTTTTATTCCTACAATTCCGTGTCTTTGAATTTCTGCACCTCCGAGAACTTTAAAATCTCCATCATCTGTTAAATGTTTCTGAAAAATGCCACCACGGCTATTTCTTGAAATATCATTTAAAAATAAATTGTTTTTTGTTAATCTATTTGCAATTTCTAATTCATTGTTATTAACATTATTTAAGAAAAAGCCGTATTTTTCAAATGTATATTTTTCAATTTTGCCTACTTTCCGAACCTCTTGATTTTCAAGAATTGAGGTATTGTAAAAATCATACAACTTAGCTTTAGTAAATGACACTATAACCTGCTCTAATTTTACTTCATTCCAGACTTTTTGACAATCAACAATTTCAGTAACATTGCTTTTTAAATAAGTTCGTATGTTTTTGTAATTTGAAGCATAACTAAATGACTTTGGAATTATAAAACTTAATATTCCATTATTTTTTAAAAGACTTTCAGATAATTTTAAAAATGAAATAACTGTTTCACCACCGCCTTTGATATATTTATTGATAAGGAATTTTTGTTCTTCTTTTGAAATTTTTGCACCATATGGAGGATTACCAACCACCAAGTCAAACCCCCCATTATCCATAATTTCCTTAAACTCAATTTTCCAGTCAAAAGCCTTATCGTCTGCAACTTCGGGGTCGTCAATTAGTGAGTTTCCACATTTTATATTGTTATTTAAGTCAGATAAGGGTCTGCCTTTTTGGGCGGTGCGTAACCAAAGAGAAAGTTTTGCAATTTCAACACTTTCTTCGTTTATGTCCACACCGAAAATATTATTTTCAAGTATTGATTTGTCGGTTTCGTAAAGGCGTAAACTTTCGCCTGTCAGTTCGGAAATTAAATCATCAATTTGCTTGTGTTCGGCTAACAAAAATTCAAGAGTTTGATTTAAAAATGCACCGCTACCACAAGCAGGGTCGAGTATTTTTAAGGTAAGTAGCCAATCTTTGTAATTGTGCAAAGTGTCAAAAAGTTTCTTTCCTTCTTTTGTTGTTTTACCGTCTTTCTTGCGGTATTTTTCATCTATAAGTATGTTGTTTATCTGTAATTTGTCTTTTTTCTCGTTACAAAGTGTACCGACAGTGTTTTCTACTATGTATTTTGTAATATATTTTGGAGTGTAAAAAACTCCGTCTTTTTTACGTTTACTTTTCTTTTTGTCTATTTTTTCGCCTTGTAATTCGGCAGTTATTTCTTCAATTTCATTTAGTGAATGTTCAAAAATATGTCCGAGAATATTAACGTCCACGTCTGTATTAAAGTCATAAGCGGATAGTTTAAGGCTGTCTTTTTCAAGTGAAACATCATCAATTTTAAAATCAGGATTGTCTAATATTTCATCAGCTCGAAAAAGTCCGCCGTTGTATGCAGGAATTTCGCCCCAGTCTTTAATTTTCTTGCCTTTGTCAAGATACGAAAAATAGTTTCTGAATAATTTGTAAAGTGGTTGATAAAAATCTAAGTCTTTCAGATTTTTCCAGTCCGAAACAATTTTACTTATCGTGTTTGGTGGAATTAGTCCACAGTCTTCGGCAAAAAATACAAATAGAAATCTGTCTAATAGTTTTTGCGATTTTTTGAAAAGAATTAGTTTATCATATTGTGGGTTGCTTTCTACAATGCTCGCAAATATTTTATCTTTAAATTGCTTATAATCAGTATAAAGTTTGTCTGAAATATCATTTTCGTGAAATTTAGTTTCTTCTTTGAGTTTTGCTGGCAGGTCGCTAAAAATACTTTCCGGACTTAGGAGAAGATACAAAAACTTAAATTCTTCCTTGTCAAGCTGAAACAAGTTAAATTCTTCGTATTCAGTTGCATTATCAATATAAAAACGCAAATACTGAAAATTTGAAGTTATCACATATTTACAACCAGGCTGGTTATTTTTGTATCCGAAAGCCTGTTCTTTTATGCTTTCCAGATTTTTTGTTTTTGTTGATTTTAGTTCAACTACACCGACTGCCTTTGAGTTGCTTAAAATTGCACCGTCTGCTTTTCTTGCGTCTTTTTGGTTCTTAAACTCTGTTGTAAGATTGTAATTTTCATCTGGATTTATGATATATCCCAAAGTTTGCACAAATATTTCACGTAAAAATCCCTCTTGATAATTTTCTTCTTTGAGTTGCATGATATTTACAAGTCTCAATTTATTACCATAAAATTCTTGGAATTTTAGATATGCTTTATCGACCTTATTATTATCAAGGTTTTTGAGGTGTTTTTTTATTACTGATTTTTGAAATATCGGCATTGTTTATTTTTTTGCTGTAAAGATAAAAAATTGAAAATTTTTTATCTCATATTTTTTTTACTCGAATGGAAAAGTTACGCACAACGGTAACTGCTATTAGTGGCGGTGGTTTGGTAGCTTGCCTTTTTGTTTTTTG
>JAOZMN010000343.1 GCA_029934265.1 Bacteroidales bacterium | reverse complement strand
CTAAATATACTTTTAAAGCTGATGCTGAATATTATGATAATCGTTTTGTTATTGTTTTCAAAGTCGATAAAGGGTTAGAAGAGGAAGAACTTTTAAAAGAGGAAATTCTCGGTTTTGATGATTTATTGGAAGAAAATGTAAAAATCTATTCTAATAAAGATAATATTTATATCAATTTTGAAAACATGCCGGAAAATGATAACATTCTGATAATTCAAGATGTATTAGGTCGTAAACTTGTTGAGATAAATTTAATAAGCGATAAAACTAAAATATCCATGAATAGATATTCTTCTGGAAATTATTTTGTTAAAATTATTAACAATAATGAAGTTTATGAGCAAAAAGTATTTGTAGAGTAAATGATGTGTCGTTCAAAAGTCGCTAAATACGACTTTTGAACATCTATTTTTAATAAATGTGTAAAAACTTTTGTGAAGGGTACTTAGCAGGTATTTATGTATTTCTATTTGTAATAATTGCTTATTTGTTTGTTCGTTAATAGGAACTTCTTTTACTTCTTCAATTCTTGTAATTATAGCTTTTTCTATTGAGTCATTTGACAGGTACAATTAGGCGTTTATACGCTTATGCTTTTTCGCAACGCAACACCAATGATAAGTTTACATTAATTTTGCTTTATTTTGCTTCATCATTTTTAAATAATCTTCGATAGTAATACGTTTTTGATGTAATTATACCGGATTTTTAACAAATACGCAATTTCTCTAAAATACCTTTTAATTCTTGTTCTGTTTTACTTTAGAGCTTGAAAATAATTGTTTTTTGTGGTTTGCCGGATAACTTAGCTACAAAATTTATCTGTTCTCTTTTGTCGGAAATTTGATGTTCGTTTTGACTAATCCATTTTCCTTTTTGGATTACTTACAACTTGAGCCAATAAATTAAGTTTTTAACCATCTTTTTTGTCTTGAATATCGGTATGTAATATTGATAAATAAATATGAATCATTGAATTTATTATTTCCTCTGTGTACCGTCCCGATTTTTTTATCAATTCTTCTATCTGACATTTCAGCAGATATTTCTCCGTATTCGGATAGAAGAATATCATTAGGGTAATACATTGAACTTACATCGTCCAAATAATCCGTAGCTGTGTATCTGTATGAAATTTCACATCCAACAATATGAAATTCATGAATTATCATACCTCCTCCGAAAGATTTACGAGAATTATGAATTCTATATTCTGCTCCTAAACCTAAATTCAAACTCATTGCAAATTTTTCGTATTTCTCAGTAGTTTTAGTTGTAAATCCGTTATTTACAGTAGCAGGTAACCCCTGACCTTCTGTCTTTAGCGGACGAAGTTCAATCCAATTTCCATCATATTCTGCTTTTGGATTATAGTAAAATGCTCCTGTTCCGATTAAAAAATATGCTGAAATTTGTTTCATGAAATTTCCGGAGAGAACAGAGCTAAGCTGATGTTTTCCTCCAATGAAATAAAACATCATTTCAAGAGAATTTTCAAAAATATTACTTTTAAAATGTAGATTTCTGTTCAGGTTTATTGCGTTTTTACTATTGCTGTCGAAACCTGTTAAACTCGCATATCTGAATTGATACTTTAAGCTAATTTTTTTAAATAATCTATAACTGTATCCTAAGCCAATATTGTATTTAGTTGAGGGAAAATCAATACTTCTAATATCAAAAGGATTATAAGATTCTTTTTCTCCACCTCCTAAATCGCCGATATAGTGGCTGGTACCGGTTGTAAAGAGAAATGAATATCTTTCTTTTTTCCAGCTTTGCGAATAAGCAAAAATTGAAAATAAAATGATAAATAGGGTTATTAGTAGTTGTTTGTTCATGTCAAATTAGGAATAAAAGAGGAATGGATTATACTGATTTAGAACCAAAAAAAAGGTTCGTTAACTCTATCCCGTTAAGTGTGTAAAGTTATTTTGGAATCCAATCAATTTATGGTTGGATTCTGTCTTCAAATATAATAATAAATTTGTTTAAAATAACACTCCGGTTTCTAATTGGAATTGTCCGGGTTTTGGTAATTTCGTTAATAGTCAGATATACAGATTTTTTAACCGCATTATCGGTAGGAAAAGAAAGTTTATTTATTTTTTTTTTCTTATTTTACCATTAATGTTTTCTATTAAATCATTTTATAAATTTAACTTTACACACTCTATAGGAAACTAAATCTTGCCAGAAACAAATTTACGGAAGACGAAAAAGAAGAAATTCAGAAGCTTTACCTATATGTAAAATCTATTTTTATGAAATATTAATATTCGATAAAAATTTAATTATGAGACAATTAACTATTGCATTTTTATTATTAATATCTGCAGGAAATCTTTTTTCCCAAGCAGACATAACAAAAAACGATATTGATACGACAATATTCGACAGAGCGGTTTTAAAACAAAATAAAGAGTGGAAATGCTATACTTCTTATACAAAAAAAGGCGAATTAAACAGAGAGGGAAAAAAAATACTGGAAAGTATTGATAGCTTAGATTTAAGTAATCATAAATCAATGTCGTTTAGTTAAGAGTAACATTTAAGAGCCTGTTAATAAATACAATACAATATTTATTAATGTTTTATTGATGTTTTTTAAATATCATATCTTTTATGATATATAATTAGCACCGTGCTTTAGCTCGGTGTAATAATTGAGCCGTTTTAAGGCTTTAGCCGACACTATTTGCTGAGTATCGTATTATTATTTTCGGCTAAAGCCGATTTTGCTTTGTTTACAAACACCGAGCTAAAGCACGGTGCTAATTATATATAAAGTCGTTTTTTATTTTATCATACACTATAACTATTTGATATACAACAAAATAAAGCAACTTCTTAACTAAACGACATTGAATCATAAATTATTACAAATTCCGAAAGAAGTTGTTAAGTGTACGAATTTAAAACATCTAAATTTATTAAAAAATGAAAATGTTAATTGGAAACAATCTTCAGAAACTCTAAGTAAATTAAATCCCAAAATTGGAATATATGTTTCAATTTACGATTTAGACAGTATCCCAAAACAACTCCAAAGCAAAATAACCGGGATAGAAATTCTGAAAATCGCATTAGATAAAATTCCCGATAACATAATACATCAAAAACAGCTCAATTATCTTGATTTTAGTTGCGATAGTTACGATAAAAACAATTTCACTATTTTTCCTACGGAACTTTTCAGACTTACCAATTTGAAATATTTGAATTTAAAATACTGTCAAATAAAAAGCTTACCACAGGAAATTCTAAAACTAAAAAAACTCACAAAATTAAATTTAAGTTATAATCAATTAACAAGTTTACCCACAGAAATAGGAACACTGACCCACTTAAAAATATTGGATTTATATAATAGACATCTTTCCAATTAATATTTTATGATAAGTTTCTCAAATTTACTAAGGCAGCAACAACATTCCATACTTTGCCGTAGTTTTTATGTTTACCTCCATTAGTGTCCGCTTAACTTTTTTAAACATTGTAATATTAAGTTGTATTACAA
>JAOZMN010000342.1 GCA_029934265.1 Bacteroidales bacterium | reverse complement strand
GTTCAGAATATTAAAAACTTCTTTATTTGTATAAAATTCATTAACTCGAACATCAATTACAAACTGACATTCAGCAGGAACTACATTATGCTGTGTTCCTGCATTTATCATAGAAACAGTAAATTTAACTTCGCCGAGTAAATCGGAAATTTTCGGCAATTTCAAATTATTTATTTTTTGAATATCGGAAATTGCAATATTTATTGCGTTTATTCCTTCGTTTCGTGCGGCGTGTCCTGCTTTTCCGTGCGAAATTCCGTCCACAACCATTAAACCTTTTTCGGAAATTGCCGCTTGCATTTCTGTAGGCTCTCCAACTATTCCCAAATGAATATCAGGTAAATGTTCGGACATTAAAGTATAACCGCCGACTCCCGTTATTTCTTCTTCGGCAGAAGCTGCAAATAATAAATTAAACGGTAATTTTTTATCGTAAAATTCAATAAAAACAGACAGCATTGAAACTAAGGACGCTCCGGCATCATTACTTCCCAGTCCGAATAATTTTCCGTCTTTTTCCAAAGGAATAAAAGGGTCGTAAGTCCAACGAGAGTTTACTTTTACGGTATCGTGATGAGAGTTTAACATTACCGTCGGCAAATCCGAATTGTAATTTTTTGAAACTGCCCAAAGATTGTTCCCTACTCTATTGGAAATTATATCGTTTTCACGAAAATAATTTTCTAAAATATCACAAGTTTTATTTTCCGTTTTACTGAAAGAAGGGGTTGAAATCAGCTGTTTCAGTAAATTTATTGTTGTTTTAAAATTCATTTTATGATTTTTATCAAGGGTTTCACTTCAAGCGACCCCCTTGATTACTACGAATTAAGCAATATTATCAATAATTGTATTCAAAGTTGTACTTGGTCGCATTGCTTTGCTTACTTTCTCGAAATCAGGCATATAATAACCGCCTATATCTGTAGCCTTGCCTTCTACTGTTGCTATTTCTTTAAGAATTTTACTTTCATTATCGCTTAAATCTTTTGCTATGCCGATAAATTTTTCTTTTAATTCTGCATCTTTATTTTGTTCGGCAAGAGCTTTTGCCCAGTATCTCGCCAAGAAATAATGTGTTCCTCTGTTGTCTAACTCACCTGCTTTTCGTGAAGGAGCTTTTCCGTTTTCAAGATACATACTTACAGCGGTATCAAGCGTTTCGGCAAGTAATAAAGCTCTTTGATTGTCGAAATTATTACCTAAATGTTCAAGTGAAACGGTAAGAGCCAAAAATTCTCCAAGCGAATCCCAACGCAAATGACCTTCGGACATAAATTGTTGAACGTGTTTTGGAGCAGAACCTCCGGCACCGGTTTCAAACAGTCCGCCGCCTTTTAGCAATGGCACAACTGAAAGCATTTTAGCACTTGTACCGAGTTCGAGAATAGGAAATAAATCTGTAAGATAATCTCGAAGAACATTTCCGGTTACCGAAATTGTATTTTCTCCTTTTCGTACACGTTTTAATGTGAATTTCATGGCATCGTTCGGAGTCATAATTTGTATATCCAAGCCGGAAGTGTCATGATTTTTAAGATATTTATTTACTTTTTTGATTATTTGAGCATCGTGTGCTCTGTTTGGGTCTAACCAAAAAATAGTAGGAAAACCGGTTGCTTTTGCACGATTTACGGCAAGTTTTACCCAGTCTTGTATAGGAATGTCTTTTGCTCTTGACATTCTCCAAATATCTCCGGCTTCCACATTGTGTTTCATCAAAATATTGCCTGACTCATCTGTAACTTGTACAATTCCGTCTGCCGGAATTTCAAAAGTAGTAGGGTGGGAGCCGTACTCTTCGGCTTTTTGAGCCATTAGTCCTACATTTGCAACATTTCCCATAGTTGCCGGGTCGAATGCTCCGTTTATTTTGCAATCTTCTATGGTTTCTTTGTAAATTGTTGCATAACACCTGTCCGGAATCAGTGCTTTTGTATCTTGAAGTTTTCCGTCTGCGTTCCACATCTTACCGCCGTCTCTTACAACTACCGGCATCGAAGCGTCAATAATAACATTGTTCGGAACATGAAGATTTGTAATCCCTTTGTCGGAATCAACCATTGCCAAGTCCGGTTTTTGGCTGTAAAGTGCTGTAATGTCTGCTTTTATTTCTTCTTTTTTGTCCTCCGGAAGTTGCTCTACTTTGTTGTATAAATCTTGTAAACCGTTACTTAAATTTACACCGAGTTCTTTAATTGTGCTTGCGTGTTTATCGAGTACTTCTTTGTAAAATACGGCAACAGCGTGTCCGAACATTATCGGGTCGGATACTTTCATCATTGTGGCTTTGAGGTGCAATGACAATAATACTCCTTCTTTTTTTGCTTCGTCAATTTGTGTTGCATAAAATTCTTTCAATGCTTTTTTGCTGATAAAAGTTGCATCAAGAATTTCATTATCCGACGATTTCAAATCGTCTTTAAGAAGTACGGTTTCTCCGTTTGCTTTTTTAAGTTCTATTTTAAAATTCGTTCCTGTTTCGGTAACAACTGATTTTTCATTACCGTAAAAGTCATTGGCGGTCATGTGTGCAACGCTTGCTTTCGAGCCTTTGGGAAACTCTTTCATCATTCGATGCGGATTTTTTTGTGCAAATTTCTTTACTGAAACTGCTGCTCGTCTATCGGAATTTCCTTCACGAAGAACAGGATTTACAGCACTTCCGAGAAGTTTCGCAAAACGTTCTCTTAATGTTTTTTCTTCTTCGGTTTTTGGTTCGTCCGGAAATTCGGGAAGATTGTATCCTTTTTCTTGCAATTCTTTAATTGCTGCTTTAAGTTGCGGAATTAAAGCACTGATATTCGGTAATTTAACAATATTGGCTTCCGGAACTTGTGTTAATTTTCCGAGTTCTGCCAAATAATCCGTAATTTTTTGTTCTTCACTCAAATTATCAGGGAAATTTGCAATAATTCTTCCGGCAAGGGAAATATCTTTTGTTTCAACAACAACTCCTGCCGCTTTTGTAAAAGCATTTACGATGGGCAGTAAAGAATAGGTTGCCAACGCCGGAGCTTCATCAATTTTAGTCCAAGTAATTTTCGATATTTTTTTAGTCATTTTATATTAAATTTGTATATGTATATTTTTCGATACAAAATTAACAAAACTACCGGAGTTTAGAAAAAAAATATTTTTTAATGAGTCTGTAATAGTAAGCCTCCTTTATAATGTATATAAAGGAGGCTGTTTTTGTATCTAAAAAAAGTTAAAATTTTTATTTAACAATTATTTTAGCAGCTTGCGTTCCGTCGTTAAAATTCATTAGATAAAGTCCGCAGTTTGCATTTTGAAGATTAATTTCTTCTAAATCGGAATTTAGATGTTTTGAAAATATTTGTTTTCCAAGCATATCATATATTGTTATATCCTTATTTTGTGCATTTCGGATAGTGAATATTTTGTTATTTTCAGAAATTATTGTGATATTATTTTCGGTTGAAATAATATTTTCGACATCAAGAGTAGGCTCTGCTTCAATTTTACCGACCCAAATATCAGACCAGCCTTTAAATTCGTGTACA
>JAOZMN010000341.1 GCA_029934265.1 Bacteroidales bacterium | reverse complement strand
ATTTTGTGCTTGTAAAACATTTTTTTGTTGTCGGTAAAATCGGAATTGATAAAAAAAGCACAGGGTATCCTTTTTTTTAATAAAATCGGAACAACATTATTATAAATTTCACGCAAACCGTCGTCGAAAGACAAAAAGAAATTTTTACCGGTATTTTTTTCAATATTATCGAACGAATTTGAGTTGAAATTTTTTAATAAAAATTCAATGTCTTTTTCAAATTCGTTTATACTTTTTACTTTGTATAATTTATTGATATGTAAAAGCGGTTTGTCGGAAACGGTATGGTAAAACGGAAAAATATTTTCCTTTCCGCTTAATTTTATAAGGAAATTTAAAGGAATTATTTTTGCGAAATTTGAAAATAAATTTATTTGCTTTTCTTTTGTAAAATTCATCGGTTTGTTTTAAAAAATCAGCCGGAGGTTTACACTAAGTGAACTTCTGACTGTCCTGCTTTAATAGTCTGTTTCCCTGCAACAATAATAATAATTTCACCTTTTACTGAAGTTTTTTGTTTATAAAATTCCAATAATTCTTTCAGCGTTCCTCTTTTATTTTCTTCATAAATTTTTGTAAGCTCTCTCGATACGCTTGCTTTACGGTTTTCGCCGAAAAAAATGGTGAATTGTTCGAGTGCTTTTATGAGTCGGTGAGGCGATTCGTAAAAAATAATAGTTGTACTAAATTCTGAAAGTTCTTTTAATCGTTTTTGTCGTCCTTTTTTCTGAGGAAGGAAACCTTCAAACCAAAATTTGTCGCAAGGCAAACCGGAATTTACCAAAGCAGGAACAAAAGCTGTCGCACCGGGCAAAGTTTCAATTTCGATGCCTTTTTCGATGCAAGTTCGTACCAGTAAAAAACCGGGGTCAGAAATTCCGGGAGTGCCGGCATCGGTAACGAGTGCAAAACTTATTCCGCTCAAAATTTGATTTGCAATTTGTTCGGAAGTTTTATGTTCGTTGAATTTATGATGTGCTTGTTTGGGAGTATCAATGGAATAATGTTTTAGCAATATTCCTGTTTTTCGAGTGTCTTCACAAAGAATTTTATCAACCTTTTTCAGAACATTAATTGCTCTGAAAGTCATATCTTCCAAGTTTCCTATGGGGGTAGGAACGATGTATAATTTTTGAAATTTTGAAATTGTGGAATTTTGATGTTTCATTTTTTGAAATTTTTAGAACGGATAGCCGATTCCTACGTTAAAAGCCCAGTCTTTTACGGAATATCTTCCCGAAAAGGGAATAAAACGCTCGCCGACCGGATATGTGGGGTCGTTTACTTTTAGTCCGAAATCGAAACGGACAATAAAAAAATCAAAATCGAAACGAAACCCGTAACCGGTACCGATTGCTATTTCTTTATAAAAATCGGAAAATTCAAAAACTGCTCCCTCTCGGTCGTCAAGATTATTTATTGCCCAGATATTTCCGGCATCAATAAAAAAAGCACCTTCGAGCATCCAAAAAAGTTTCATTCGGTACTCAAAATTTAGTTCTAATTTTATATCGGCAGTAAGATTTAAAAATAAATTTGTAGAATCGCTTACCCTGTAAGAACCCGGACCGAGCGAGCGAACTTGCCAAGCTCTGATACCGTTTGCTCCGCCGGAAAAATATTTTTCGCCGAAAGGCACAACTTTTAAATTTCCGTAAGGATAAATGGCACCGAAAAATGTTCTGAAAACAAGTTTATCGTTATCCCGAGAAAGTTTTTTGTAATATCTGAAATCAATATCCGATTTTATGAATTGAGCAAAAACTGTATTTCCCAAAGTGTATTGTCCGTCCGTTTTTTCCTTTCCTGATAATTTCATTACGGCATTTGTCAATCCGCCGGCACTTTTCCCGTTAAATTTTATGTATGAGTAGTTTCGTTTTTTACTTTTTTTTTGATTATTGACAATCATACTGTAACTTGATGCTATTATTAAATGATTTTCGTAACTTTCTTGAAGTCCGAAATTTTGAATGTAATCAAGGAATTTTTGAGTCGGATTTTTGAGTTCCACAAGGTCGAAAACTATAGGTTTGAGAATGTGTTTTTTGGTTTTGGAACTGTTCCAGAAATATCCGTAAGAAAATCCGGCAATGGTGCGTGTATAATCCGGTCGGTCGAGATAGTTATAGGCAAAACTTGTTATGGTTTTCGGATTGTATCTTTTTTTGAAATCGGCAACTTTTACGGGTGCCAAAAGGTGAGGAAAGTTTAATAAAAATTCGATTCCGTACTCTCTACTGTTGAAAAAACCTTTTTTTAAGATTGAATTTTCATTATCTTGAGCAAGATTTGTTTGTCGTTGCAATGCCGATTTCAATTTTAAATCGAACACTTCGGCGTGTTTGAACAGATTACGATGTCTGTAAATAAGGTTTCCCGCCGCTCCGATATTTCCGGAACTGTTGGTGCCTTCAAGCTCAAAAGTTACTAATTGCAATTTGTCCGGACTAAGTCGGAGTTCACAATCCAAAAATTCATAAGGCTGTTTTATTGTATCGTTTCCTTCGATTAAAATATCCGAATAACTGCGTTTTTGTTTTACAGGCTGAAAATTTACATTGGCAATTTTTATTATCTTTAAAGAGGATAAATATTTATAAGTATTTTTTACATTTGCCAAGTTATATAAACTGTCCTTAAAAAGGTAAGTTCCTTTGGCGATTGTTTTCGGCTTTATGGTTTGCTTGTGATTATTAAGGAAATAGAAAGAATATTTATCGTTTAAATTGTATAAAGTTGTGTCAAAATCGGAAAAATAGGTTTGTTTTTCTGCCAGAGCTTTTTTTGCATCGTAATTTGTATAGACATATATATTATTAAGCAAATATTTTTTGTGATTTTCGAGATTCTCTTCTTCGTTTTTGTATTGTTTGATATTTATTGTCAGTTTTGCTTTATGATTTCCGGAAAGTGTGTCGATAGTATAATTAATATATTCTTTTGAAAATTTATAGTATCCCGAATTACGAATTTTACTGCTGACTCTTGTTCTTTCTTTTTGTAAAAGATTAACATCAAGCCTGTTGCCTTTTTTTATAAATGAATGTTCTTTTTCTTGCTTCCAAATTTCTGATAAAAAAGGGTCGGGAATATTTGTTAAAATAGAGTCTATTCGATATGGCTTTTGAGGAATTACTTCGTAAGAAACAACGGTTCTTTTTTTTTTAAAATGTTTTTGTTCCGCTTTACTTTTTACCTTTACGTTGTAATAGCCTCTGTTTCTGAAAAATATTTTTATTTGTTTGCTTGTTTTTCGAGTATTTTTTTCATCGTATATTACCGGTTCTTCGCCTATCTTTCGGTATATACTTTCAAAATTGCATTCTTCTTGTTTTATGTTGTTCTTTTTAGTTTGCTTATTTTTCAGTTGCCTGTCGTATTTTGAATATTTTTTTGTATTCTCTTCAAATTTATCTCTTTCTTTTTGAAGTTTTCTTATTTGAATATCCAGATTTGTGATTTTTTCGGTTTGTTTTTCCAAACATTCTTTATCTTTTCGGACTTTTTTAATTTCGTGTTTTCCCGGTTTGGAAATATTATATAT
>JAOZMN010000340.1 GCA_029934265.1 Bacteroidales bacterium | reverse complement strand
ATTTCTAATTTTTCGCATTCAAAATTAGAAATATTTTTTAATTTCTCATCAAATTCAATTCCTATTAAAAATATTTTTTTATTTTCGGATAAGTATTTTTCGTGATATTTTTTGTTTTTGATTTGAAGTAAAGCATTTTGTTTAATTTTTTTCATTTTTATTTCGAAAATAAAAATTGCGTCATCTGTAATAACGGTAAAATCTATTCTTCCTTTGTTTGTAGTGTCTTCGTTTTTAATATCGTAGCCCATTGATGCAAAGAACACATAAAACATAGAGCAGTAAAAACCTTCGTAGTCTGCTATGTTGTTTTTTGTAAACCATTGGTGTGAAATGCTTTTTCTAAATCTTCCGGTTTTTTATCTTCTATTGCATAATAAAGTGCTTCTGATAGTCCGGTTCGTTGGTAGGACTCGAACATTGCGGCATAAAAATAATTCATCAGATAATCATTTAGTCCGTATTGTACTTCAAGGTTAGGGATTTTTAATTTGTAAATTATTTTGTCTCTTATATTTATAGTTTTATCTATTGTTAAATATCCTGTTTGAAAAAGTAATACTTCTAATTGTATATTTTTTATATCAAATTCGTCTAATTGACTATCGGAAACTTTAATTTCTTTTAATCTCGGGATGTAAAATTTTCGTTGCTTTATAAGTTCCAGTAAAAATTTAGGAGTTCCTGTTTTAAACCAATGAGCTTTGTATTCTTTGTTCCATAAAAACATTAGCACATCGTAAGGATTATAAACAGAGTTTCCTCTGAAATTATATCCATTGTACCATTTTTTTACTTTCTCTAAATTAACATCATGAAGATAATCTGCAAATACTGTTTCAAGGTCGTTTTGTGTATATCCACAAATATCTGCATATTTTTTTTCAAGTGAAATATCTGTAATATTATTTAACTTACTGAAAATACTTGTTTTGGAAAATTTTGAAACACCTGTAAGGAATACAAATTTTATATATTTACTTGCATCTTTAAGTACGGAATAGAAACTGCTTAATTCTTCTCTTATTTTATCGACATTAGGTTCTATAAGGTTGTCTAATATTGGCTTATCGTATTCATCTACAAGGATTACTACTGGTTGTTTGTATTTTTCAAATAGTTTAATAATAAGTTCAAAAAAACGTTTAGCTATATAGTTTTCTGATAATGTTACATTATACTCTTCTGCTATTATCTTCAATGAAAATTTTATAGAGGCTTGCAACTCCTCTGTGTTTTTCACCGTTCCGCCTCCAAAACTTATAGAAATTACAGGATATTTAATATTCCAATTCCATTTTTTTTCTATATACAAACCTTTAAATAGTTCTTTTTCTCCTGCAAATACTGCTCTTATTGTATCTAAAAATAATGATTTTCCGAAACGACGAGGACGGGATAGAAAGTAATATCTATGCCGGTCGTCTATAAGTTGTTTTATGAATTTTGTTTTATCTACATAACAAAAGTTTTCTTCTATTAGTTGTTTTATTTCTGTTTTGGCTATTGGGAGGTGTTTCATAGGATTCTTTCTTAATTTGTTTTTTTCATATATTTCACTCGGATATTTTATAAGTTTTCAAATTCAAACTGTCGGTTATTACTATTATTTTTTTATAATTTAGACGTTTTGCTTCTGTTATGACCTCACTGAAATCAGTCGGATTTTTAATTTTCTTATACCGTCCGAAATTAAAATTATTATATCCTTTATAGTTTATGGCGTATAGTTGGGACATTCCGGTCAGTGCCGGTATTATAAAATAATAAGGATTAGGAGTTTTTTCATTCCAGCTTGATGTTCTTTTTTGCCATTTATTCCAAAAAAGCGTGTTTGTTTTCGGCACATATAAAACTGTATTTTTATCGTATTTCAGATTATTCAGCTTAGTTACTAAATTCAGATATTTTTTTGAATTTTCTTTAATTTGGATTTCTGATTTAGGTATCCTTGCGTATCCTTTATAAAAACCTTCAAAATTATAAATAAAAATGAAAACAGTCAGTATTAAAATAAGTAATTGTTTGGACTTCTTAATTATTTTAATATTTCCCAAAAAATATTTTGTGTAAATTAGTATCAACGGAACAAGAAATATTGTGGTAATCGTATAAGTAAAACTTGTAAAAAACATTAGATGTGAACCTATACTTAATATCACTATCGGCACAATTACGGAAATTATTGAAACAATAGATAACTCAAGAAACAATAATTTTTTATTGTTAAAATAATTTTTGATTATATTTTTTGGAGTTTCTATAAAATTATCTTTTGCAAAAACTAAAATTATTAAAATAAACGGAAGCAAAAGAATATGTATTTGGTTATATACGTATGCTTTTACAGAAAACCAACCACTCATAGAACTTTCGTTAAATAAAGAAAAAAATACATATAACAGAATACCTGACAATAAAACAAACAAATAAAGTGCATAATGTTTTAAAGAAAACAGCCTTAAAAATATATAACTGAGCATAGCAAGAAAAACATAACCGGCAGAGCTTTTGGTTAGCGTAATAATAATAAGCATAATTGTACTAAGTAAAATCAAACTTAATATTTGTTTATTGTTCTGTTTAAAGTTTTTATTAATTATATCGAAAAATCCGGAAAGAAAAAATAAGCTGAATGCAATTGCCAAATTATGAGATTCAAAACAATAGACATTTACCTCTCTTATTAAAAAAGGAAATAAATATATTATTGTTATCATTATTATAAATAATTGTGTTGTAAATGATATTGATATTTTATATGATTGTATAATTTTATTTGAAAATTGAAATATTGCTTTTATAAAAAATGGTATAAAAATTATAGGAAAAGAAAGGCTGTAAAATGTAAATGATTTTATACCGGCAAGATTTCCAAGTCCCGCAAAAACAATATGACTTAAATAATGGTAATGATTATAATCCGTTCCGTGCAAGCCTGTTGATGGTATATGTTGGTGCAAAATTATATTTGCATAAGAGGCATGAAATAACGTATCTGTAGATGCTTGTCCGGAAGCTAATCGTTCAATAAAAAGAGGGTTTATAAAAAGACTAAACACTTGAGTTATAATATAAATGCTGATAATAAATATCATTATTAATATTGCAAAATGTTTATGAATTTCTTTTAGAATAATTTGCTTGTTTTTAATCATTCTGAAAAATGTGTACGCTATTAACAGAACCGCAATGAGTATTAATAAAATAAAAGGAATAGTTACAATAAATCCAATACTCGTAAAAAGAATAATTATAAATGGAACGTACTCAGGTTTATTTTTCTTTTTGATAAAATCTGCAATTATATCCGGCAACAAAAAAATAATAGTGGCAAGCGATAATGATTTTAATACTTCGATAGTCGTTATCGGCAAAGTGCTGAATTTATATTGAAAGTATAAGATGAATATTCCGAAAATAATAGAGATTATTAAAGAAATAATATTAATAAATTGGTCTGTATTAACTTTATTCATTTTATATTATTTGAATTTTAGAGTTGATATAAAATAATAGTTTGTTAAGTTTTATCAAATTTGCGATTTTTTAAGTTTTGG
>JAOZMN010000339.1 GCA_029934265.1 Bacteroidales bacterium | reverse complement strand
AATTATCGTATAAAAGAAGGCTTGGATATTACGGGAGGTATTCATTATATAAATACGAAACTTAGTAATACCGTTCCGAGTTTAAGTAATCCGAATCAAAAAATAGAATTATATAATTTAAACCTTGCGGGATTGGTCGGAATTATTGAAATTAATAAATGGTACGGAATTACGAAAAATACACTTTCCTGTTCTTTTTCAAATTATAATTTGTCGGCAACGAATAGTCTGAAAAAGGTTCAATTTCAGCCGGAATATGCAATAAGTTTATATCCGCTTAATACCGGTAAATTTTATTCGGAAACAAGATTTAAAACTATTATCGAGAAAGATTTTTCGGATATTAAAGTAAGTCCTGTTTTACAACAAAGTTTGGGATTGAGTTTTGCAAAATATTTTTTTACGCAAATTTCGGCAAGTTTCGGCGAGATGAAAAATTTTACCGAAAATACAGGCTCGATAGCAAATAATGACAGGGATAAAATAAAACAGAGATATTCTGTTTTGCTGAACGTGGCTTTACTGAAATATAAATTGAATGTTTATTTTATGTATCAGTATAAAATAAAAGAAAACGAATATATTTTGAATAATAATAAATTTACGACAGGTTATACTAATCAATCATTTATAGGAGGAATAAAATGGTATCTTTAAAAATAAAATTTTCGGCGCTTGCAATAGTGATATTGCTTCAATTTTCGGTTGCTGCAGGGCAGACAGCGAAAGAAATAAAAAACGCTTTTAAAGAAAGTTATGCAATAGAAAAAACAGGCGATTACAAAAAAGCGGCAAATACTATAAAATCGGTCTATGTCTCAAATTCATACGAAATAAATTTGCGTCTCGGCTGGTTGGAATACAATGCCGGACTTTTTACGGAATCTGCGGCTTATTATAACAAAGCCGTAAATATCCACCCTTATTCCGAAGAAGCAAAATTTGGTCTGATAAATACTAAAGTAGCACAAGGTAAATGGAACGAAGTTATTATTCTTTACGGAAGAATACTTGATGTTTCGCCGAGTAATTACACTGCAAATTATCGTTTGGGTTTAATTTATTACGGAAAAAAAGATTATGCAAAGGCATATAAATTATTTGAAAAAGCGGTAAATTTGTATCCTTTTACTTACGATGCTCTTATAATGTATGCTTGGACAAATTATTTTTTGGGAAAAACACGAGAGGCTAAAATCCTTTTTGAAAAAGCATTACTCGCATATCCTGACGATTATTCCGCAAAACAAGGGCTGGGATTGATAAAGTAAGATTTTTTAAAACGTCGCAAGGTCTGAAAAAAGACGCTTGCGGGTTTTAAAAAATGTTTGCCGGTTTTGTTATCGTCCCATAAAAATTGAACCTTTCAAAACTTTAGCTTTATCATCTGTTTTATTTAGATTTAGAATATAATAGTAAATTCCTGAGGGTAAGTCATCGCCGTTAAATACTCCAAAATAGTTTTTACCGTCCCAATTATTATTATATGGTGCTGATTTAAAAACTTTGTTTCCCCAACGATTTACAATTAAAATTTCATTATTCGGATAATCTTCAAGTCCTACTATTTCGAATAGGTCGTTGCTTCCATCGTTGTTTGGAGAAAAACCTTCCGGAATAAAAATTGAAAATTCGGTTTCAAAATCTTCACATTCCGGTCGATAGTAAACTTCTGTTGTATCGGAATAAGTACAATTTTCGTCTTTTACTTCAATAATATAAATACCCTCTTCGGTTACGCTTATTGCATTGTCGGTTTCGCCGGTGTTCCATAAATAATAACTGAAATTATTACTTACTTTAAGCTTGATAAAATCATCCGGACAAAATACTGTGTCTTCGGGCAAGTTGATTTCCGGAACATCGTATTTTGAAAGTATTATTGTATCAATATCTGCACCGCATTCGTTGCTTGATATAATTTTGTACATACCGCCGGCATAAAGATTATATTCATTAAAATCGTTAGTGTTTACTTTTTCCAAATAAGCATTATTGCTTACGGTTTCTGCTTTTATTGTATAAGCTGTTGAGGCATCGTCTATTGAGATATAATTTCCCAAGCAAAGTGTTTCATCGTTATAATTTACTGCCGGTTTTTTATTGAAAACATAATTTACAGTATCCGAACTTTTGCAATTCTCTTTTGTAGCGGTTACGCTGTATTCTCCGGTAGAATTTACTGAAATTTCGTTTGAAGTTTCGCCGGTATTCCATAAATAAGTTTCACCTTTACTTAATATGAGAATCGCATTTTCGCCTTCGCAAAATTCTTTGTCTTCGCCGAGTGAAATTTGAAAATCTATTTCTGTAATTTTGATTTCGTCGGAAGCGGTACATTTGTTTTCATCGGTTACATTAAGTGTGTATTTTCCGGCTTTGTCGATTTTTAATTCTTTTGAAGTTTCTTTTGTATTCCATAAGTAAGTTTCAAAATTTTTGTCGGGGGAAAGTGTGGCTGTTTCACCTGTACAGATTGTTTTATCATCACCGAGAGTGAAATTTATATCGGCAGTTTCAATTTTTATTGTTCCGCTTCCTGAACATTCGCCTTTGCTTACGTTTACGGTATAGTCGCCGGCTTCTGTTATTTCTAAACTTGCATTTGTGGAAATATCGGGTAACCATAAATAACTGTCGTAATTTACTCCTGCGTTAAGAGTTATAGTATTTCCTTTACAGATAGTTGTATCGTTGCCAAGATTTACAATTAAGCTTGAGCTGAAATCAAAATTTTGAGTTGTAACAGATTGGCAATTATTAGCATCTGTATAACTGTAAGTTATTGAGTTAGTTCCTGGCTGTGCAATAATTCCGGCATCTCCGCAAAGGTTAAAAATATTTGCTCCAAGCGGTGTACTGTTTAGTGTAAAAGTTCCGCCAACATTTGTAGGTGTAAGCGTAACAGGGTAAACTTCGCCACCCCAAATACACTCTTTGCAATAACTACTTTCTACTCCTGCAAAATTACTATTGGTTTGTGGATAAAATGTTATTTGTATTTCATCGGTAGCAGGGCAGTTTTCACCACAAGTAGCAATCGCTTCATAAGTATATGTTTTTACTATAGTTGCATTTGTATTATTTTTGAAAGCTACTTTTGTATAGGAATCGTCTGGGTTTTCAAGACCCTCTTTGTCGTTTATCCATTTATAATTTACACACATAGGAATAACTGCTTCACCAATAAAAAACTCTTCTCCGTAACAAACTTGTTTATCATCGCCTGCATTTATAAAAGGTAGTGAGCTTATTGTTACTGTTTTTTCGATAGTATAGTCATCAAAACAAGCTGATGTGATATTCATTTTTACTTGATATGCTCCACCGCTACTAAAAGTATGTGCAGGATTGTCTAATGATGATGTGGCAGTAGGGTCTGTAAAATCCCAGTCTATTGTTTGGATATTTGAGCCGTTATCTATTAAAGCAAATTGTGTTGTTTCGGTTTCGCACAGGTTTGAGAAGGTGTAGTTGGCTTTTTTAGGTAAAACAACATTAGGAAGCCCTCTGTTTGATTTTGCATTCGGTCCCTCTTCAAGATAATTACAAGCGATTCCTGCAT
>JAOZMN010000338.1 GCA_029934265.1 Bacteroidales bacterium | reverse complement strand
TTAATGCCTATGAAAAGCGTATCAATTTTAATTGTCAGTTTGTTTCTGACAACGGTGGCTTTATGCCAAAGTGAAAACCTTGAACTTGTGAGTTCGAGTGGAGAAAGTTTTAAGACAAGCAGTTACCAATTAGACTGGTCAATCGGGGAAGTTTTTACAGCTACAGAGGGTAGCGGTGATTACCAACTTACCCAAGGATTGCATCAGCCGACTATTGAAGTAACAGCAGTTGAGGATTTATCTCCCGAATTACACTTATCGGTATATCCAAACCCGACAAGTGAGTATGTAACGCTCGACTTCAAAACGTCTGCAGGACTTTTGAACGTCATCAGCATTACCGACCTTAGCGGAAGAATATTGCTCAAAAAAGAAGTAAGTAATGAAACAGAGCAATTAGACTTCAGTAGATTTTCCAACGGTGCTTATATCCTTACCGTAAACAAGGATAACAAATTAATCAAATCATTTAACATTATTAAAAAGTAGATTTTTATGAAACGAATTACATTAACTTTATTATCGTTACTCTTTGCAGTAACAGGAATTTTGGCACAAACGCCAAATCAATTTAAGTACCAAGCCGTCCTACGAGATGCAACCGGCAATATACTTGCCGATGAAGCTGTAACAGTGGATATTTCCATATTACAAAGCAGTGCCGACGGCACAAGTGTATTTTCCGAAAGTCATAGTGTAACTACTACATCGAGCGGAATAATCAACTTAAGTATAGGAAGTGTAAACACAGTTGATATGGCAAAAATAGCTTGGGGAACAGACAGTTATTTTGTCTCCATGAGTGTAAACGGCACAGAGATGGGAACAAGCCAACTGTTGAGTGTACCATTTGCATTATACGCTGCAAATTCTGGTAGTTCTACCGCCGGACCGGCAGGAGCAAAAGGAGATAAAGGCGACATCGGAGAAACCGGACCAGCAGGAGCAAAAGGAGACACAGGAGAAACTGGATCAGCAGGCGAAAAAGGTGATACAGGTACCGGACTCGCAGACTGGACAACTCCTGGTGCAATAGGCTCTGCAACTCCTTCAACAGGTAAATTTACCGATTTACAGGCAACCGGCACATATAAAGACAAAGACGGAGATGTAGGAACAGCAGGACAAATACTTTCATCAACAAATACAGGAACAGATTGGATAGATGCACCAAGCGGAGGCGGAAGTGATACTTATGCAATAGGCTTAAATAACGATTTAGGTGGTTATGTATTTTTTGTTACCCCTGATGGTAAACACGGTCTCGTAGCCGCAACACAAAACCAAGCAACCGGTCATGAATGGTACAATGCCCAAGATGTAATTTCCGACCCTGAAAATCATGACACAGCGGGTAAGAATTTTACTGACTGGCGATTGCCAACAAAATACGAACTTAATTTGATGTATGATAAAAAAGCTGATATTGGTGCTTTTGCAGATAATTGGTATTGGAGTTCTACAGAGGCCAATTCTACAGAGGCTTGGACTCAGGATTTCGCAGATGGCAGTCAGCCCAGCAAGGTTATGAACAGTTATCGCAGAACTCGTGCAGTTCGTGCTTTTTAACTTTGCCAAAATTTATAGAAATTTGCTTGTTTCACTAAATAATAAAAAATAAAATAAAAAAATTTAAATACGACCCAAAATCAATTATAACCGGAGCTATTTCAGGCGAAGATGAATATTGTACAGGTTATCAAAATCCCGGAGCGTCAGGGAACGGATATATTACAACGATAAAACTATCAACCGGAACTGTTGATATTAAGCCATGGAATGATTTACAACTTTTTAAAAATTCAGATGAACTTATCAAGTTCGACCAAGGTTGTGCAGGAATTGTTTCTTATGACAGATGTGAGTGCAACGATGCCTATATTGGAGCAATTAACATGTTAACAGCATCTTCTTTCAGTGGTTTACAAGGAGTGATATGGGGTTATGACATTGCAAAAATTGAGACTTTACGAGATGATTTATTATATGTGCAAAAATGGCCGAATAGTGATTTTACTACACAGGTATATAGTATAACACCTTTATTAGAAGCAACAGAAAGACTTTATGGTCATGCTGAAATTGAAGAACGCCGTTTTAATCCTATACCTGGTTCAATGGTTGTTTGTGCAAATAAAAGTGCCACCAGTAATCCAAGTTCGAATGTAAAAAAAGGTTGGGCGTTTTCATTCATTGCTATATCCATTTTAGAAGACCGCAATTCAGGGTCAAATTTATTTATTGAAGACTGTGATATTATTGATTATTACAAAGCTGACGGTACACCAAGAAAAAAAGCTGAGGTAAAAAAGATATTGCAAGATACTTTAAGAAAAGTAACTGAATGTGTTGTTTTATGTGGCATTGACCAAAACATTAAATATAAAGAGACTTTCATAGGTTATAAAGTAACAGAGTTTAACGAAACGGAAGTTGGTTGTGCCTTAGCTTGTGCTCCTTATGTAACACTGGCAAAAAATGCTGTTCCTCCGGGAAAGCTACCTGCCGATTTAACAGAGATGACTATTACCGAATGGGAAAATGCTCTTGATTTACCACCACTTAAAAATTTAGATAAGTCGAAAATTGGAATTTTAGGCAATAAAGTTTTATAAGTGAATTTATACTCTAAATGATGATATGCAGCTGTGCGGAGTTTTCTCCGCACAGCTTGTTATATTAAAGAATATTTATAAATAAAAAAACAATAATCATGTCAGAATTTGTAATAAAAATAGAAGACCAAATTGTAGAATCACTCGGAAAGCAAGCAATTGAACAATACTTACAAGAATTTTTAAAACAAACAATTTTAAAAATTGCAGCAAATGATATTTTACAAGACTACAGCAATGACAATCCGGAGAGTAATAAAAATTGGATAAAAGCAAAAAAAGACGCTTTCCAAAACGATAAGTATAGTCAATACATAAAAGTATATGCCAATGTATAATTACATATTAGATACAAATGTGATAATGAGTATGTTGATAAGCGGTAAATCCTCATACAAACCTATTGTTATGTTTAATAGTTTTGTTACCATTGATTACTTTTTTAAAGAAATTGACGAATACAGAGAAACAATTTTTGAAAAAACAAAGTTAGATTATAATCAACTTATTGACTTTACTAATCAAATTTTGTCGAAAATAACAGTCCTGCCGAGATATGTTGTTAGTAATGAGAGCCTCAAAAAAGCGACACAATTAACCAAAAACATAGATTTTAATGATGTTTGGTTCATAGCACTTTCATTAGAATATAATCTACCGCTTTTAACACGAGACGTAAAACTTTACAAAGGTTTGAATAAAAAAGGTTTCAAACAAATTATACTTTTCGAACAATTTTTAAGAAACCTTCAATTTTAAAACTATGCTAATTTATTTCGAAGATATACATAACGGATTAATAAACGAGATAAAATAATTACTACTAATAGCAAACTTCCCAGCTGAAAGATAGGCAACACAACATTTGCTTAGTTGTCAGTGGTTTGTGTACTTGCTTTGTTTTTTTTCGCTTTGCTCAAAAAAACAAAGCAAGTACACAAACCACCGCCA
>JAOZMN010000337.1 GCA_029934265.1 Bacteroidales bacterium | reverse complement strand
AGGTTTTGCTTATAAGTTCATTTATATTCCTCACTGATAGGATTATACGACTTCTGAAAAAAACTTTGTCTGTTCACGATTTTTTTGTCGCATTTATTTTTACTGCAGTAATAAGTGCCGGTTTGTGTTTAGCTTTGGATAAAAATTTCGGTATTGTTTCCTTTGTTTTCGCTGTAATAATTGTATTGATAATTACTTTAATAAGATTTAAAAAGTTTAAATACAGATACTTTGTATATGTTATTTTTATTTTTCTGACTTCGGCTTACTTGGTTTTGCTTGTAAATGAAAGTACTAATAAAAAAGAAATAGAAAACTTGAAAAAAGCCGTTGTCGGACTTATCGACCAAAGAGATAATGTTGCCGAACTTTTACTTAAAGAAGAAGAAAAAAAAATGTCGAACGACACCGTTCTGATAGGACATATTTTAAATCCGAGCATAGGACAGTCGAATTTGATACATGATTATCTTGAAAGACAATATTTTAACGGTTTTTGGAAAAAATACGATTTGGAAGTAACGATATGCGGTGAAAGTAAAGATTTTCGTGAAACCAACAAAGCCGATAATTGTAAAAAATTCTATGAAAATACAATTTTGAAAAAAGCCGAAAAACTTGAAAATTCAAACTATTATTTTGTCGATAATCATAACGGAACAATCAGTTATTGGGGATATATAAGCATTCCGGAAGAAGAAGACGAACGAAAAATCACCTTATATATACAACTTAATTCTCGTATAATTTCAAAAGAACTCGGTTATCCGGAACTTCTTTTGAGCAGAAAAGAAACAAAAACCGATAAACTTAACGGATATTCTTATGCCAAATATACAAACAATAAATTGATAACCGTATCCGGAAATTACCCCTATAAATTAGCCGACGACGATTATCTTTCCGAAAAAAAATATTCAATTATCGAAAAAGACGAATATACACATCTCGTGCTTCGTACCGATAAAAATAATTGCATAGTAATAAGTACTCAAAGTCCGAAAGCCGTTAATTTGCTGATTTCCTTTGCGTATCTTTTTGTGTTTCTGAATATTATAACGATTATTTCGATAGTGGTAATAGATTTTCGTTCGCTTACCGTTAATTTCAGACCGGATTTCAAAAATAAAATTCGATTTTCGATGATTTTGGTACTGATACTTACTTTTGTGATTTTCGGAATCGTAACAACTTACTATTCCGTAGGACAGCAAAAAGAATTCAGTAACAGTGAAATGTCGAGCAAAATACATTCCGTACTTACCGAATTTGAGCATAATTTTTCGTTAGAAGACAGTATCGACCCCGAATGGCAAATGGGAAAATTCAACAATCTCAACGAACTTGTGACTACTTTTTCGCAAATTTTCTTTTCAGATGTGAATTTGTACGACCTTGACGGATTTTTAATTGCCACATCTCGTCCCGAAATTTTCAAACAAGAACTTATAGGCAGGCAAATGAACAGTGAAGCCTACAAAAAACTTGTAATTGAACACAAAACGCAAGTTATTCAAAATGAAAATATCGGCGAACTTGATTATGCGTCCGTATATATTCCGTTCCGAAACCACGAAAATAAAGTTATCGCTTATTTGAATTTGCCGTATTTTACAAATCCGGGCGAACTGCAAAAAAATGTTTCTGCACTTTTGGTAACTGTCATAAATATTTACTTGGTATTATTGTTGCTTACAATACTTATAGCGTTTTTTATATCGACAAAAATAACCCAACCGCTGAAAATGCTTCAAGATAAATTCAAAGAATTAAAACTCGGAAATAAACATCAAGAAATAAAATATACAAGAGATGATGAAATAGGAAGTTTGGTAAGCGAATACAACAGAATGAATGTCGAACTTATCGAAAACATAAAGAAACTTACTGAAACAGAAAGAGATACGGCTTGGCGTGAAATGGCAAAACAAATTGCTCACGAAATTAAAAATCCGCTTACTCCGATGAAATTGAGTATGCAACTTCTGCAAAGAGCATGGAAAGACAAAAAGCCTGATTTTGATTCGAGAATAGATAAAGTATCAGCAACAGTTATCGAACAAATTGACACATTGTCATCTATTGCGTCGGAATTTTCATCTTTTGCCAAAATGCCCAAAGCACAAGAGGAAGAGGTAAATATTGTGGCAAAAGTAGATACGGTGGTACAACTTTTTGAGCATACAAAAGATACAGATGTCAGTTTGAATATAATTTGCGATAAAGATGTAAGAATAATTGCCGATAAGGAACAACTTTCAAGAGTATTTATTAACTTGATAAAGAACGGAATACAATCTGTACCGGCAGGTGTGAAAGGAATTATTAAAGTTGAAATAATAACTTATGCCGGCAGAATAAAAGTTACGATAACCGACAACGGAAGCGGTATTCCGGACGACAGAAAAGACAAACTTTTTATTCCGAATTTCACTACAAAAACCACCGGAATGGGTATGGGACTTGCAATAGTTAGAAATATCATAAAAAATGCAGACGGCGAAATATGGTTCGAGTCGGAAGTTGGTGTCGGGACAAGTTTTTTCGTTGAATTTCCGATATATAACCCGAATAAAACAGGATTTTAAGGTTTTTTGACTTGAATAAAACTTTGCCAAAGTTTTATAGTGAAGCATACAAAGTGTTAGTTAACAATACATTAATGGTTTTAGAGTAGCTTTGGCAAAGTTCTTATAAATAATAATAAAAAAAAATGATAGCAAAAGATTTAATTTCAGAAGTAGTACCTTTAATAAGAACAACCGATACAGGCATAAAAGCTTTAAATTGGATGGAAATTTTCAGAGTTTCGCATTTGCCTATTGTCGGGGAAAACGAATTTATCGGCTTAATTTCCGATAAGGATATATATGATTTGAATATTTCAGATAATGAAATCGGGGAACATAAATTATCATTATTTCGTCCTTATGTTACGGAAAATCAGCACATTTATGAAATAATAGAACTTGTTTCGAGATTAAAACTTTCCGTAGTTCCGGTTCTAAGCAAAAAAAATAAATATCTCGGAGTTATAAGTTTGCACGATTTGGTAAAATATTTTTCGCAAATAACAGGTGCGGGACTTCCGGGTGCAATTATCATAATGAAAATGGATATAAAAGATTATTCAATTTCGCAAATTTCACACATTATAGAAAGCGATAATGCAAAAGTTTTAAGTTTGTATGTCAGTCCGAAAAAACAAAGTCCTGAAATAAAATTGACAATAAAACTGAATACCGTTGAAATTACCGGAATAAAACAAAGTTTGGAACGATACGGATACCAAATTATAGGCAGTTATTCCGAAAACGATAAAATGAACAAACTGTTAGAAGAACGATACGAGGAATTTATGAATTATCTTGAAATATAAGGTCTTCAACCTGTTTAATGTTACTTATTCATTCGTTTTGCTGAATTTTGAATTAATGAAAAAGCAAATCTTCATACAAATTTTCATAACAGTCGTTGGCGGACTGTTTTTTTTTCCGTTTCTCGGAGCTGTGCATCTTTTCGATTGGGACGAAATAAATTTTGCCGAATCGGCAAGAGAAATGCTCTTTACCGGAAATA
>JAOZMN010000336.1 GCA_029934265.1 Bacteroidales bacterium | reverse complement strand
GCTATTTTTTCGAGAAATTCTATTTTGTGCGGAGCGATGTGGTCAAAAGAGGCAAGTTCGATAACTCCGTAAACTTCTTTATTGAAAATCATGGGAACAATTACTAAATCTTTCGGCGGAGATTGTCCGAAACCTGATGTTATTTCGGTATAATCTTCCGGTATGTCGGTCAGATAAATGCTTTTTTGTTCGAGGATACATCTTCCTATAAGACCATAATCAATAGTCGTTTTTTTTCCGGCAAGTCGTTTTTTACCGTAGGCAAAACTTGCTTTAAGTTCTAATACGGGATTGTCGGGGTCTTCTCTGTTTATGAAAAACAGACCGCCCTGACTCACGCCAAGATAATTGATAATTACATTAATAATACCGGCGGACATTTCATCTATATCTTGTGATAATTGCAAAATATCGGTAACCTTTTCTATTCCTTCATTAATTATTCTTTCGAGATTTTCTTTCTCTCTTTTTTTAGATACAAGAGCTTCTTCATTAATCAGTTTTTCTTTAAAAAGTTCTAACTCTTGCTTAAGTTTATCATTATCGTCAATGAAATTAAATTCAGTTTGATAGTTGTTAAGTTTTATTTGCTTTATATACTTTACTATATCTTTTTTATAATCTGTTGTATTATTTATCAGTGTTGCTATTCTTCCGAGCGTACCTTCTTTTACGGTTGCTTTTTTATTTGTGATTTCGCCTTTGGATATAGGATCCAAAACGTCAAAAATGTGTTTTTTGTATTGTGCCTCTCGTTGCATTACGACTACTATGACAATAAATATGATAACTCCTGCCAAGAAAAAAACGATACTTATTATTTGTTTTCCTGCTCGAGTTGAGGCTCGAAGTTTGCCGACCGGAATGTAAAAACCGATAAAAGTATTGTACTCGGTGTTTTTGTGATAGTATATCGTTCCTTTCTCGATATTTTTTTCCGATTTTGAAATTTTTAATTTATTTATAAAATAATTACTTAATTTCATTCTTTTCAGAAGAGTTGTTTTTGAAAAGTCTTTATGTAAGCCGCCCGGAACGATATGCTCTCCGTTTGAATTAAAATAAAAAGGAATTAAATAGTTATTATTTTGTTCTGTAAAAAGTTTATTCAGCAAAACCGGTGTTTTTTGATTTATGGTTATTTCTGCCATTAATTTGTTGCCTTCAGGCATATCCAACAAAACAAATACTGATTTATAAATTTTTTGTAATGAAATATCCGGTTTGTAGTAATACTCTCCGGTTTCTACGGTTCTGATTATTTCGGAATCATCGGATATAAATTCGGTTCTTTCATTTTTATTTAATTTCCCTTTTTTTGTAGATAAAACTTTTAAATATCCGGCTGATGTTTTTTGCCAAATATTAACCGACGCTCCGGATACTCTTCTAAGCACATCTAATAAATTGTCGCTTATAGTTTTATCTTCATTGTTCAGAGTATTTTTTTTAGCATATACTTCTATATTTATCCCTGTTTCAATATCAAAAGCGTCAATTATGATTGTGTCTTGTTCAAATTTATAAAGTTCGTTGTTTGAAATTAATAAATTTGTTACGGTTTTTCTCGAAATAAGAAGTTTTTCTTTTGCATTTCTATTACCGGCTTCAATCAAATTGATATTATTTTTTAGTTCTTTTACGGCATAAGCTTCTATTTCCCGATTTATTTCGGAAGTATATATATTACTGAGAAAGACACCGGAAGTTATTAAAATTGCCGATATAATTACAAAAATTACGGAGTATAATTTATAATTTTTTTTCTGTAAAAAATTCACTTATTGATTTAGAATTTATGATTGTTCATTGTTAAATTGTAATCTGTTCATTGTGCATTTATTCATTGTCAAAGTGGTAATTTAAAAGAAAAAATACTTCCTTTCCCTTTTGTACTTGAAATTTCAAAAGTCCCATTATTTTTTTCTATAAATTCTCTGCAAAGAACAGTACCCAAACCGGAACCTTTTTCGTTGTTTGTTCCGTAGGTGGTAAACATTTCTCGTTTTTTTAATATTTTATCTATATCTTCTTTCGAGATTCCTATTCCGTTGTCTTTTACGCTGACTTGTATTTTATTTTCGGTTTTAAGCTCTCTTATTTTTACGGTAACATTTCCTTTTTCAGGAGTAAATTTAATCGCATTTGAAATAAGGTTTCGGATAGCCGTATTTATCATATTTTCATCGGCACGAATTGTAAATTCTTTTTTTATATCGATGGTTAATTTGATTTTTTTATTGTCGAAATTTACCGCAAAAAGATTTACGTTTTCTTCAATCAAATCGTTAAGAACAAAATTTTCCGGATTTAGTGATATTTTTCCTGTTTGATTTTTTGCCCACCACAATAAATTGGACAACAAATTAAATGCCGAACCGGAGGTGTCGATTACCGGTTCTATAAATTCTTTTATCTCTTCTTTGGAATAATCATCATAATCTTCCATCAATAAATCCAGCACACTTTTTATGTTTCCTACCGGTCCTCGCAGATCGTGTCCTATTATGGAAAACATTTTATCTTTTACTTGCGAAGACAGTTTCAACTCTTCCGATTGTTCGTTTATTTGTGCGTTTTGTTCCATTACTCTTAGAAGAGCTCTTTCTATCTCGGTTGCCTGAAATTCAAGTTCGGAATTTTTTTCTTTAAGTTCAGCGTCCGTTTCTTTGAGCAGATTAATATCTGTTGCACTAATCAGTAAGACTTCTCTTCCGTCTATCCATTTTATTATTGTGTTTGAATATTTATACCATTTTTTAAGTTTTTCATTAAAATATTCGTAATTTAGAAGGTCATTTCCCGAATCGTCTTTTGGAGTGTCCGTAAAAATTTCATTGTATTTTTTTCCTGAAATATCCCCAAACTCGTTTCTTGTTTTTTCATTGACAAACAATATTTCTTTTGTTTTTGTATCTACTGCATATACCGACAAATCTACGCTGTCCAATATTGTCTGAAAGGTATTGTATAATTTATTTATTGCGTCTTCCACAATTTTTCTGTCAGTAATATCCTCTATCAGTGCAATTCCTCCGGAAATCATTTTTCCTTCGATTTCAAAATCCATTGGCTTTGTCCGAATCATCAGAGCCGGTAAGTTAATTTGTTTCGAATTATACTCTCCCTCAAAGAAACCTTCAATACCTTTAAGTGCGGTTTTGTACGCAGAAAGCATAGTTTGGTTTTCAATTTTATTCAAATCAAAATCCGCAATAGCAGTACTTTTAAAGCCTGTTATTTTTGTTAAATGTTTGTTGCAATCTATTATTTTTAGTTTATCGTCGAATATCAGAACCCCGATAGGAATATTATCAAATAACAATTTATACTTATTTTCGGTTTCCATTTTAGTTCCTGTATAAAATTAAAAGTAACAAAGGTAATAAATATTCCGGAAAATGTAAATTTTATTTAATTTTGTCGAATAATTGAACATATTCCAAGAAAACTTTACAAATAATAATGTTTAAAATACCCGTAAAATTCCCTTTTTACATATGAATTATACATGATTTCGGTACAAAAAGACCCTTAGGGTTTGATTTAACAAAATTTAATAAATCTAAATATTTAATT
>JAOZMN010000335.1 GCA_029934265.1 Bacteroidales bacterium | reverse complement strand
AACTTGCCTATAAAAATGCCTTTCTAAATTCCGAAAAAAATTAGAGCTATGAAAGTATTTTATTACCGGATTATTAGAAATGTTGGAAAATAAAAAATCATATTTTCGTTGATTATCAAATAGTTATGATCTTCAATTCTTGATTTCTTCTATTTCCGGTGGCTTTTCAAAGAATAATTTTCAGTTTAGACACATTAAAAGGAAACATTTTTTTGCATTTTCGTTTCCGATTTTAAAATAAATGTTTATGTTTGTAAACTCAAAATTAAAAATTTTCCGAAATGAAAGATAAGTCGGCTTATATTTTTACGGAAACACTGAACCTTTACCAACATTCAGGCATTAAAGGTGTTACAATGGACGATGTTGCTAAAAAGTTGAGTATTTCAAAAAAAACTTTATACAAATATGTCAGTGATAAGGTCGATTTAATTGAAAAATGCCTATTTTTTGATTTTGAAAGAAAAACAAAAGAATTTGATATAATTATATCTGAAAGTAAAAATGCAATAGATGAAATTAGCGATATGGTTAAAGTTTTTTCGTACATGATAAAAACTTATTATCCTGTAATATTGAATGAATTAGAAATTTATTATCCTGAAATTCATGAAAAAATAGAAATACGGGAGATGGAAAGAGTTTATAATTTGCTGAAGTCTAATTTCATAAAAGGAAAACAACAAAAACTTTATCGTCAAAATATTGATTGCGATTTGATTGCAAAAATGTTTATTATCTTTTATTTCAGTCGTATAGATAACGAAATAGTTTCTTGCCGGGATTTTGCAAATCCGGAAGCATTGAAAGAATTTTTTTCATATCATTTATATGCGTCCTGTACGGAAAAAGGTTTTCAAGCACTTGCAAAAATTTAACCGGACGAGCAATATAAAATTTACAATTTCAAAATTTACAGTTTATGACATTTTCAAAAATATTTTTATTTATTGTCTTTACTTTTACTTTTCATACTGTTTTTTCTCAAAACGATACGGTCGATTTTAATAATTTATCGTTGGAAGCCGCAAAAAAATATGCAGTTAAAAATAATTATGAAATTAAAAATTCAAAACTTGATATTTCTATTGCAAAACAAAAAAAATGGGAAACTACAGCAATGGGACTTCCACAATTTAATATAGATGTTGATTATCAGTATGTTTTTGACGTGGCAGTAATGAGTCTGCCGATTTCGCCCACAATAGTACCCGACCCTTCAAATCCGTTCCAACATATGCACATTGATACTGTTGCGACAATGGAACTCGGAACAAAATCAAGCACGAACATAAATTTTATGCTTACGCAACTTATTTTCAGCGGAGAGTATATTGTAGGTTTGAAAGCCGCTAAAATTTATATGCAACTTTCTGATAAACAATACAATTTGAAAGAAGAAGAAATTAAAGAAAATGTATCGAAAACATATTATTTAATACTTGTTTCTGAACAAAGTTTGAGCGTTTTGGACTCGGTTCTGACAAATTTGAAAAAACTCAAAAATGAAAGTTCTAAAATAAGTGAAGCCGGATTTATGGAAAATACAGATGTCCGACAAATTGAATTAAACGTAAAAAATACCGAAAATTCCATACTTTCGTTCAAAAAACAAAAAGATTTACTTTATCAATTACTCAAATTTCAATCCGGAATAAATATAAACGATACTATCGTATTGACAGACAAACTGTCCGATATACTTTCTGTAATAGATACCGAAAATGCCGGAGAAGAAACTTTTAATATTGAGAATAATAAAAGTTATCAACTTGTCGGTGTTCAAGAAAATTTAACCGAGCTTAATTTACAAAGAGAAAAAAGTACTTACTTACCGACTGTCAGTGCATTTTACAGGCATCAAGAACAGATAAATGCTCCGGCTTTTAATTTTAATCCACCTGACGTTGTCGGAATTAAAATAAATATTCCGGTATTCTCTTCCGGAATGAAACACTCGAAAGTTCAACAACGAAAAATAGAACTCGAACAAGTCCGAAATTCAAAAGAACAAGCAGCACAAGGATTATATTTAGAATTTCAACGAACTGAAAATGACTATATTACCGCTTTACGAACTTTCAAAAACACCAAAGCGAGTAAAGAACTTGCAAAACAAATATACGACAATACTTTAATAAAATATAAAACAGGAACGGAATCAAGCCTGATGCTTTCACAAGCTCATAATCAATACTTTATGACTCTTTCGGAATATTATCGAGATTTAAGCAATCTTTTGGAATTAAGAGTGAAATTAAATAAACTTTTAAATAAAATATAAAGTTCAGATTTCATCAGTTTTAATATTTAAAAATGAATATTTATTAACAGTAAGTAAAAATATTGAACCGGACTGAGGTCTATATATAATTAATAATTTATAACGGATAACAAAAAATGAAAAAACACCTTATGATATTATTGTCTGTAATTTTATTTGCGTCGTGTTCCGGCGATAAAACACCGGAACAATTACGAGATGAAATTTTAAATTATAAAGAAAAAATATCATTACTCGAGAAAAAACTTAAAGAAATTGATACCGTTTCAAAAAAAGAAGTTAAAATAAAAGTAAATGTCAAAAAAGCTGTACTCGAAACTGTAAGTCATACTTTTAGTATAACCGGAAATGTTACTGCCGAAAAATCGGTATTCGTAACTCCGGAAATGAACGGACAAATTAAAAAAATATATGTTTCAGAAGGACAAAAAGTCCGTAAAGGGCAAATTTTGGTAATGCTTAACGGAAACGTAACAAGAAATGGTATTTCGGAAGTAAAAACAGCTTTACAACTTGCTCAAACAATCTACGAAAAACAAAAAAAATTATGGGAACAAAAAGTTGGTAAAGAAATTGATTACTTGCAAGCTGAAAACGGAAAAAAAAGTCTCGAAGCCAAACTGAAAACATTAAATTCGCAATTGGATATGACCATAATTAAAGCTCCGATTTCCGGAATTATAGATGAAATTTATTTAAAAGAAGGTGAACTTGCATCTCCCGGAAGACAGCTTATAGATTTGGTCAGCTTAGAAAAACTTGAAATCGAAGCCGATATTTCGGAAGAATATTTGCCGTACCTGAAAAAAGATGCTCCTGTAATGGTAAGTTTTCCTGCGTTTCCGGATATTCATATAAAAACAAAAATCAGTCGTACCGGAAATATTGTAAATAAAGTAAACAGAACTTTTAAATTAAAAGTCAAATTAAATAATATCGAAAATAAGATAAAACCGAACATGATAGCCGATTTATTACTTTCCGATTATACCGGAAATAATATTTTATTGCCTTCGATGATTGTAAAAACCGATGTTAAAGGTGAATATGTTTATATCGTAAAAAATAATCGAGCTGTTAAAATTTATGTTGAAACCGGAATTTCGATAGGACAAAATACTGTCATAAATAAAGGTATTAACGAAGGTGATTTCGTAGTAATTGAAGGTGCCAATTTACTTGCAAACGGAAGCGGAGTGGCAATTAACAAAGAACAATGAATAAACTTCACAATTTAAAAACTGAGTCTGGTCTAAAAAGTATATTTCTTCGCAATCAGACCCTTAGGGTTTTAAGT